>JAFMSC010000092.1:0-9306 GCA_017353825.1 Hyphomicrobiaceae bacterium
CCAACCAGCTCCCGATCACATGGGGTGGCAGCCTAGGCGTGAGTCCCTATGTTGTCAAACGATTGTTCACGGCCCTTGTGTGGGCAACAGGGGATGAGTAGTTACCCCTCGGCTCCATGTCGGCGACGAGGCTGCCGGTCATCCTCCACGTCCGGATTGCGCCGCCGCCAGTCATCACCTGGACGCCGTCCGGCGAGACAGCGAGCGTGGCCATGGGGCCGTCATATCCCCTGAAGGTTTGGATCTCCCGTCCAGTAGTCACGTCCCACAGCGTCAGTCCGCTGATCTGCGGCACGAACAGCACGCGACTGCCGACCAGCGCCGCCGACACCAGGCGACGGCCGTCGGCCGAGATCGCCATCGCATCAACGCCCAGGTCCGGCCTGCGGATCAATTGGCCGGTCCCCACATCCCAGACCTCGAGGGCGTGCTCCCGGGCGAAGGCGCGTGCCATCCTCAGAGAACGCCACTAGGGCGAAGTCACCAGTGTGCTCCCCCAGTGTCCGGATCAGCTCCCCCTTTGCCACATCCCACACCTCCAATGATGCAGGGGCGCCCACCAGCAGGCTGGCGCCATCCGGCGAAAACGCGAGCCTGACACTAGGGGGGTCTCGGGACGCGATGGCAGGTTTGTTCCGTTGAGGGCCACCGAAAGCCTGCAGCATGCGCCCGCTCCCCGCATCCCACACCTTGACCCACTTGTCGCCGTCGCCACCCGACGCCACCCGCGCGCCGTCGGCGAGAAGGCGACGCTGGTGACTCCGAGCGTGACGTCAATATGGGGGACTCCATCCGAGGTTTCGGCGGGGGTCGTGGCATGCCGAAAGGTCTGGATGAGACCTCCTTTCGCTGCATCCCACAGCCTGGCGGTACGATCGGCGCTTCCCGACAGCACGTATCTCCCGTCTGGCGAGAAGGAGACTGAGTTGATGAAGCCGGTGTGTCCCTCGAAGGTATGGATGAGCCGTCCGGTTGCCGCGTCCCACAGCTTCAGTCCGCCCAGGCTGTCGCCCGACACCACACGTCTCCCATCCGGTGCCAACGCAACCGCCTCCACGGATCCGGCGTGGCCCAGGAACGTGCGGACGAGCCGTCCCGTCGCCGCATCCCAGAGCTTCACGGAGGCGTCATCGCCGCCCGACAGCACCCGAGCTCCATCGAGGGAGAGCGCTGCTGAGTTGACCGCACCGACATGGCCAATGGTCGGCACGATTTCGATCTTGACGTGCTCCCTGCGCGCGCGCGACCGGGAGCATGGCGGCCACGACCAGCACCAGACCCAGCGCGAGCTCCGGGCTTGCCCATCTGCAGACTCTCATGATCGCTGCTGTCTCCTTGTGCAGCTCCGGTAGGGAACACGCCACCTTCACCGGAGATACGTTGCGAGGGCCTTGTTTCCCGGCAGACAATCTCCCAATTCTTGGACAGAAAATTGGCCAACGCCCAATGCGCGGACCCGCATGCATCGGCGACAGCGCTGCAGCGGATCGATCGGAAATTGCCCGGAATCCAAGGACCCGGCGGCTTCGCCATCCGGGCCGATGGGGGCGCAGGGAGAGCGGTCGTCCAGATCGTCCCTCAAAGGGCCGAGCCGCGAGACCGTTTCACCTCGCTTGAAGGCGAGCTGGGCACGATCCTGGGATGGCTGGCCCAACAGACCG
Source organism: Hyphomicrobiaceae bacterium (assembly GCA_017353825.1). Lineage (GTDB taxonomy): Bacteria > Pseudomonadota > Alphaproteobacteria > Rhizobiales > Hyphomicrobiaceae > AWTP1-13. The sequence goes on from JAFMSC010000092.1 coordinate 1,662, forward strand.
CGCGTGTGGCGGCAGATCAAGGTGGACTGGGAGAGCTCGAACAAGCGCGACCCGAGCCAACAGGACATGGGAGGCGAGAGCGAAGCCGCCCGGCGCGGGCTTCTCGACCTGACGGGGCGCGGGCCCAAGGCTCCCGAACTCGCCATTGGCGACGGCTCGCCCGGATTGGAGAAGGCGCTCCGCACGGTATGGCGTGATCCGCCCATTCAGCGCTGCACGGTGCACAAGCTCAGGAACCTGATCGCGCACGCGCCGAAGCGGCTCGCCGAGGAGACCGCGGCTGACTACACAGATATGATCTATGCCGACAATCCTCAGACAGTCGAGAAGCGGCGCACGGCGTTCATCCGCAAGTGGCGCGACAAATGCGAAGCCGTCGCGACCAGCCTCGAGGAAGTGGGAGACGAGCTCTTCACGTTCACACGGCTGCCCGCCGAGCAATGAAATCGGCGCGCACCATGAACGCAATCGAGCGCCTGCATTTGGAGTTCAAGCTGGCGCATCGTGACGCCGACTGCTCTGCCCTCTGCCGAGACGGCAGCGATGCTGTTCTGGGCGCTGCTCGCCTCCGCGCGATGTCGATCACACGCTGGCCGACCAGTGTCTCACAACGACCCGGGGCACAACGACCGGGCTCTTGTAGTTCCTGGCAGCCCATGACCGCAGGCTCGGCCGCATTGAGGACCGACTGGCGCGCATCGAGGGGCGACTCGACCAGCACGGTCCGGCGATCCCGGACGAGCCGGCCGGAGGCGCTATGACCCGCTCCCGAGCCATCAACGCCCAGCTCGGGATTGTCGCCGCCCTAGTCCTCGCTTGGGTTGGCCCCGCTCCCACCGTAGCACGGCAGCGCGGCAGGTGCAGCTCACCCCAAATACGCTCAGTCGCCGCCTTATCTTGTAGATAGCGGCACTACTCGCCCCAGTCGTCCATGGGTTCGCCATTGATGCCATCAAGATGGAGAAACGCATAGATTCCGGCAGCCGAGGCGGTGTGGGCCGCCGCTGCAGCCAGCGCACCGAGGGCGAGCACGAAGCAGATAGTACGGGCAAGACGTGACATGGTTCCTCTCCTCTGTGATCAAGTTTGGCCGTTGGAGGCATTTCCGTTGATGAGTACGGAGGGAAGAACCCGCCGGACGCCGTGGTGACTTCACGTCTCTGTGAAGGAGGGTTTAAGCCGCGCATTATTTTGTTCGGCGTCGCCCCCTGTAGTTCCAGCTCCAGAGCCCGGCAATCGGAGCGGCTTGGGGAAATCACCGCTGGCGATCTTTCTCTAAGTCGTGACGCGGTGTCAGGTGGTGATCGCTTTCACGTCCTTGAACGACAGGAACCGCTGGCCGTCGGAGGTGGCTTCCTCCGCGGCTTCAGCACGTGCTCATAGAGCGAGGCGAGGCCTACGTGCTGGAGGGCATGAGCCAGGGCGCATTCTCGGCAGGTCAATGTCGATTTGGCAGCTCATGATGAGTGCGAAGGGCAACACATCGGCCGTCACGTCGTGGAAGCCGTTGGCATCGTCGAGCGCGGCCCAGAAAACTCCCTGATCTCCTGTTCGGAGAGCGTGCGCCCGCCGTCCTTGCCGTGGATGTTCATCCTGGGGGCGGGGTTCGCCACCTCCAGGCGGCCGCTGGTGTCGGCCCAGTTGTAACATTTCCCGGAAGGGGCAACGTGCGGTTGGCAGCGATGGGGGGCGCCTACCCTCTATCGCGTCGAGAAGCTTGCGAACGCCCTCTCTCGTCACCAAGTCCGCGCGAATATTCCCAAGTGTGGGATAAATGTTACGGGTGAGGGTGCGCTCGTCTTCTTTCCGGGAGCGCTGCTTCGGCTTCGCCCAGCGCTTGATGCACTCGGCGCAGAGCTTGGCAACCGTCGGCGTGGCGCCGGCCGTCCCTCTACACCGATCGGATCAACCTGCTCGATGGTGAGCCTGGGGTGCAGCCGCATTTCGGGGCATCGGCCACCTCACCGCCGGGGTACTCCCCCAGGCCCAGCTTGCTCCACCTCGACCTGCGCTGGCGCCGATACCGGAACAGCCATAAAGCCACACCTTCCGGCCGGCCTCCCTGACGCGCGAGAACGCTCGGCGGCGCACTCAATGCGGTATTCGGCGCACGCGTAGGCCTTGCCGTTGGCTCGGGCGGCTTGCCTTCACCTCCTTGCCTCACACGGCGCGGAGATCGCGCCTACCGGCGCCCGCGGCCGCCGCCCTGCGTGCCACGACCGAACGCCTCGCGCGCCCAGCAGGGAAAGCCGCCAAACGCCCCGGTGGGGTCCTCATGCTTGGCCCGCTCCTCGCAGACGGCCCGCTCGCTCGGGTGCTGGTAGGCGTAACCGTATGGCGGCCTGGCATCGCGCTTGTACCTGCCCGCAGCGTCCGCATTGGCACTGAGCGCAAACAGCCCGCTCACGGACACGGAGATGGCGACAGCAAGGGTGGTGCGCATGTTGGCCTCCGGCAGCGTTGCAGCTGATGTGGGGGCAGGTGTCGCCATTGACAATAGGCCGCCGCCACCGCTTCCAGGGCTGCGGGCGCAACGCTCTACAGCCTTGGACCGTCAGGGGCGGCTGCGATAGGCTCCGCACGACAAAGTTTCTGCCGGGGCAGGACCAACACATGGAGGAACCGCAATGGCAGTGGCAATGAGCAGGACGGTTGCGGAGCAAGGCGGGCTCAGGCGCGTTGGGATGCTGGTCGACGGGGCCTGGGTGGACGCGTCCGCTGGCGGCACCATCGCCATCGAGGCGCCCGGCACCAGGGCCGCCATCGCCAGCGTGCCGCGCGGTGAAGCCGAGGACATCGACCGCGCCGTCAAGGCCGCCGCTGCCGCCTTTCCGGCCTGGAGCAAGGTGCCCCCGCGCGAGCGCGGACGCCTCCTGCAGAAGATCGCCGACGCGGTGGAGGGGCGCGTGGAGGAACTCGCCCGCATCATCGCCGAGGAGACCGGCAACGCCATCCGCACCCAGGCCCGTCCCGAGGCGAAGGGCTCCGCCGACATCCTACGCTACTTCGGCGGCCTCGCCGGCGAGCTCAAGGGCGAAACCATCCCCCTCGGCGAGCACGTGCTCTCCTACACCCGGCGCGAGCCGATCGGCGTGGTGGGCGCCATCATCCCCTGGAACGCGCCGGTGCTCCTAGGCTGCCTCAAAATCGCCCCGGCCCTCTGCGCTGGCAATACCCTCGTCCTGAAAGCGGCCGAGGATGCGCCCCTCGGGGTGCTGTGGGTGGCGACCATCGCTAACGAGTTCCTGCCCAAGGGTGTGCTCAACGTCGTCACCGGCTACGGGGAGGAGGCGGGAGCGGCCCTCTCCATACACCCCGGCGTGCGCAAGCTGTCCTTCACCGGCTCCACCGAGGTCGGCAAGCTCATCATGCGCGCGGCGGCCGACCACATCGTACCCGTCTCGCTCGAATTGGGCGGCAAGAGCCCGTCCATCGTCTACCCCGACGCCGACGAGAATTGGGCGGTGGACGGCATCATCGCCGCCATGCGCTTCACGCGCCAGAGCCAATCGTGCACCGCGGGCTCGCGCCTGTTCCTTCACGCCAACATTTTCGACTCCTTCCTCGCCAAGCTCGCCGACAAGACGCAGAAGCTCAAGATCGGCGACCCGCTGGATGAAACCTCCGACATCGGCGCCATCATCAACGCCAAGCAGTTCAACAAGGTGTGTGGCTACGTCGAGGAGGGCATGAAGCAGCCGGGCGCACGCATGCTGTTCGGCGGCCTGCCGCCAAAGACCGGGCCCTTGTCGCAGGGCTACTACGCCATCCCCACCGTGTTCGCCGACGCCGCCAACGACTGGCGCCTGGCACGCGAGGAGATCTTCGGCCCCGTGCTGGTGGCGATCCGCTGGACCGAGGAAGTGGACGCGATCGCCATGGCCAACGACAGCCACTACGGCCTGGCAGCCTATGTCTGGACCCACGATATCGGCCGCGCCTTGCGCGCCGCCCACGCAATCGAGGCCGGGTGGGTGCAAGTGAACCAGGGCCTCGGCCAGTCGCCCGGCCACTCCTACGGCGGCGTCAAGCAGTCCGGCATCGGCCGCGAGTTCTCGCTCGAAGGCATGCTTGACAGCTTCACCCATCGCAAGAACGTCACGGTGAACCTGGGCGTTTAGTTTAGCACGCGCTGGGAGGGCGCCAGCGCACCTAAGGGACGAGCCATCGAGGTCAAGGTCCTGGCAGGCCTGGAGGGCACGGACAAAGGCGGGGTCCATGCCTTAACGGTGATGCGCTCGACCTGACTTTGTCGTCCCCTTCGACCACGCGCAGGCGGATCTGTGCACGGCAGTGGCAAGCGCCTTGGCAAGAGCCTTGGGTCCGTCGCCTCGCGCAACCTCTGCGCCTGTGCAGCCAGCTGCCCTCCTCTGCAAAGGCGGTGATTTCGCTGCAACGGACATTGTGGTTGCGTAGCGCCTCGCAGCTCATCCACTCCTGGCCTAGCGCGCCTCGCGCCCACCCCGCGCCACCCGCCACGCTGCCGGGCCAAGCACCGCCGCGGCCGCCACCAGAAGCAGCGCGAGGGAGAGCGGTTTCTGCAAGAAGATGAGCAGGTCGCCCTGGCTGATCTGGAGGGCGCGGCGGAATTCCTGCTCGGCGAGGGGACCCAGGATCATACCGATGATCACAGGGGCGGAGGGGAAGTCGAAGATGCGCATGCAGAGGCCCATGAGGCCCATGACGTAGAGCAGCACCAGGTCCACGGGCGACTGGCTGATGCCGTAGGTGCCGATGGTGGCGAACACCAGGATGCCGGCGTAGAGCAGGGGCTCGGGCGTCTTCAGCATCTTCACCCACAGGCCCACCAGCGGCAGGTTCAGCACCAGGAGCATGACGTTGCCGATGTACATGCTGGCGATCAGACCCCAAACCAAACTCGATTGCTGCGTCAACAGCGTCGGCCCCGGGTTGATGCCGTAGCTCTGAAACGCCGAGAGCATAATGGCGGCGGTTGCCGACGTGGGCAGCCCCAACGCCAGCATCGGCACCAACACGCCCGCGGTAGAGGCATTGTTGGCGGCCTCGGGCCCTGCCACACCCTCGATGGCGCCGTGGCCGAACTCCTCCGGCTTTACCGACAGCCGCTTCTCGATGAAGTAGGACAGGAACGTCGGCACCTCGGCGCCTCCGGCCGGCATGGCGCCGATGGGAAAGCCGATCAGCGCCCCCCTCAGCCAAGCCTTCCACGAGCGCGCCCAGTCCTCGCGCGTCATCCACAGCGAGTCCGCCACCGCCATCACGTCGCCGCTGCCGGGCCGTTGCTGCCGGAAGCAGGCGAGGTAGAGCGTCTCGCCCACAGCGAACAGCCCCACCGCCACCACCACCACGTTGATGCCGTCGAGCAGCTCCGTGAGCCCGAAGGTGAAGCGCGGCTGCCCCGTCTGCAGGTCAATGCCGATCAGCCCCAAGAAGATGCCCACGGCCAGGCTGGTGAGGCCCCGCACGGCAGAGTTGCCGAGCACAGCGGAGACCGTGACGAAAGCGAGCACCATCAGCGAGAAGAACTCGGCCGGTCCGAACCGAAGTGCGAAGTTCACCACCGGCTCGGCCAGGAACGTGACGCCGATGGTGCCGATGGTGCCGGCCACGAACGAGCCGATTGCCGCCGTCGCCAGCGCCGCGCCGGCGCGGCCGCGCCGCGCCATCTTGTTCCCTTCGAGCGAGGTGACGATGGTTGCCGTCTCGCCCGGCGTGTTCATCAGGATCGAGGTCGTGGACCCTCCGTACATGGCGCCGTAATAAATGCCGGCGAACAGGATGAAGGCGGAGGTGGCGTCCACTTTGTAGGTGAGCGGCAGCAAGAGCGCGATGGTGAGCGCCGGCCCCACGCCCGGCAGTACGCCGATCGCTGTGCCCACCGTCACCCCCACCAGGCACCACATGAGGTTGACGGGCGTCAGCGCCACAGCAAAGCCCGACGCCAGCTGCGCGAGCGTATCCATCACAGAAGCGCCGCCATCAAAGGAGCCTCTCGATCAGGCCCTCGATGAGTCCCGGGCCGATCTTGTAGCCGAGCAGGCGGTCGAAGCCGACGTAGGCGATGAGCGCCAGCGCGAAGCCAATGCCGGCGTCGCGTAACGTGCTGCGGCTGCCGAAGGCCGTCGCAGTAGCAACGAACAACGCCGTCGAGGCGATGATGAACCCGGCCGTGCCGATCAGCGCCAAGTTGAGAACGAGCCCCGTTAGCAGCCAGCACAGCCCCCACGCGTCAAGGACTCCGTGCTCCTCATGCTCCCAGCCGCCGCGCAGGCCACGCCACGTAAGCAGCGCGCCAAGAACGGCCAGCAAGGCGGCGGCAAGCCACGGGATCAAGGTGGGCCCCACCTGGGCGTAAAGCGAGTTGTGGGGAATGAGCAGCGTCTGCGAGCCGACCACCCCGGCGAGCACCAGCACGGCGAGCCCGACGCCCGTGTCGCCCCAAGCTGGCCCCTTCCCGGTATCGCTCCGCGTCATGCAGAACCCCCTGCCGGCAGTCGGGGATCGGGCATCGGCGGTCTGGTCATATCGAGCTTGTTCATTCCTCGACGCCTGCCTCACCCGTTCTCATCTAGTCGCCACCGAACCCCGGCTGCCGCCACGCGACGTGCCCGTGCGAGGCAGGAGCCTGGCTACGTCGCGAGCCCGAGGTCCTTGAGGATGCCGGTGATGCGCTCGATCTCGGCGTCGACGAACTTGGCGTACTCGGCGCCTGCCAGAAAGATGCCGGCCCAGTCGCGCTTCTTGAGCTCGGCCTGCCAGGTTGGCCCCTGCACCATCTTCTCGACGAGCGCGATGAGCACCGCCTGCTTCTGGGCTCCGATGCCAGGCGCCCCGAACACACCGCGCCAGTTGGCGAGCTCCACGTCCACGCCTTGCGCCTTGAGCGTCGGGATGCCTTCCTGCGGCTCCCCGGACGATACGGCGAGCGCGCGCAGCTTGCCGGCTTTGATCTGCTCGCTGAACTCGCCCAGGCCGGAAATGCCGCACGTCACCTGGTTGCCGAGCAACGCCGCTTGCGCCGGCCCGCCGCCAGCGTAGGCGACGTAGCTCACGCGCTTTGCGTCCACGCCAACGGCCTTGGCGATCATGCCGGCCAGAATATGGTCCGTCCCGCCCGCCGAGCCGCCGGCCCACGATACCTTGCCGGGGTCGGCCTTGAACATCGCCACCAGGTCCTGCATCGACTTCAAGGGGCTCGCCTCGTTGACGACGATCACCTCATACTCGCCCGTCAGTCGCGCGATGGGCGTAATATCGCGCATAGACACCGGCGACTTGTTGGCCACCAGCGCCCCCACCATGACCATGCCGGCCACCAGCAGCGCGTCGCCTTGGCCCTTCTTGGCGGCTAGGAACCGCGGCAGCCCTACGGCGCCGCCAGCGCCCGGCGCATACTCGAACTTCAGCTCCTTGACGATGCCGTCGCCGCGCATGGCAAGCTCGATGGCACGGCCGGTCTGGTCCCAGCCGCCGCCCGGCGCCGCCGGGATGAACATCTGCAGGCTGGCCGGCGTCTGCGCCGAGGCCGACCTAACGCCTAGCGGGCCCAGCCGCGCGGCGGCAGCAGCCGCCAATCCGGTTCCCACGACGCTGCGCCGTGAAATCATAGGCTTGCCTCCCCTGGCCAGACCTTCGCGCGGGCTCTTGCGTGCGGCGGCCCGCC
>JAFMSC010000092.1:9316-11181 GCA_017353825.1 Hyphomicrobiaceae bacterium
GGCCGCCGCTCCCCTCTCCCCACCCTACTCCAAATCGCCGCGCGCGGGAGGCGACTTTTTGTTCTGTGCGGTCGCGTGTCCCATCGTCCCCGGTCGGCGACGCAACGCAAGACCGCTATTCATGCCGCCCGATCGCAGACTGGTGCTTCGTGTCGCGCATGGTGACGTAGACGATGAGCGAGATCGCGATCACGGCCGTCAGGTAGTAGTAGAACCACGTCTCGCGTCCGATCGACTTGAACCACAAGGCGATCGATTCGGCGGTCCCGCCGAAGATCGAGACCGTGATGGCATAGGGCAATCCGACGCCGGTAGCGCGCACCTTGGTGGGAAACAGCTCGGCCTTCACCACCGCGTTGATCGAGGTGTACCCGGCCACGATCATCCACGCCCCCGCGATCAGCAGGAATGCCATGAGCGCGCTGGTGGTGGCCTGCAGCGCATAGAGCAGCGGTATGGTGCAGAGCGTGCCCATCACGCCGAACCACGTCAGCACCCATTTGCGGCCGATGCGGTCGGAGATGGCGCCATAGATGGGCTGCAGGATCAGCGCGAACACCAGCGACGCGCCGGTCACCAGAGTGGTCTTTATGTCGCTGAGCCCCACCGACAGCTTGAGGAATTTCTGCATGTAGGTGGTGTATGTGTAGAAGGCGGTGGTGCCGCCCATGGTGAGACCCACCACCAGGGCCACCTCGCGCGGATATTTCATCAGCGCCTTAAGCGGGTTTTCGCGGCGCGCCACCGGCTTGGCCGCGACGAAGTCGTCCGTCTCGAGCAGGTTGCGGCGCATGATGAGCGCGATCAACGCCAGCAGCGCGCCTATTACGAAGGGAATACGCCAGCCCCACGCCCGCAACTCCTCCGACGTGAGGAACACCTGTTGCAGCAGCAGGAGGACGGCAATGGCGCACAGTTGCCCGCCGATCAGCGTCACGTACTGGAAGCTAGAGTAGAACCCGCGGTTCTTCTCATCGGCCACTTCCGTCAGGTAGGTAGCGCTGGTGCCGTACTCGCCGCCCAGGCTCAGCCCCTGGATGATGCGGGCGAGGCCCAGGAACGCCGGCGCCGCAAGGCCGATCGAGGCATAGGTGGGCAGCACCGCGATCATCAGCGAGCCGAAGCACATGAGCAGCACGGACAGCATCAGGGCATTGCGGCGCCCATAGCTGTCGGCCATGTGCCCGAAGAGCCAGCCGCCGATTGGACGCACGATGAATCCGATCGCGAACAGCACCGCCGCGTTGAGCTGCTCGACGACCGGGTTTTGACTGGGGAAAAACGAATGTGCGAAATAGAGGGCGAACGCCGCGTAGGCGTAGAAGTCGTACCACTCCACCAAGTTGCCCACCGACCCGATGAAAATCGCCTTGAGCCGCCGGCGCATGTCGGCGCGATCGCCATGGGGGGCTCGGGCGGCATGAGTGGTAGCGTTCATCTCGGTCTTCTTCCGCTTAGGCTGCTCATGTCGTAAAATGCCTATCGGGGCAAAAGGTTGGGGCGACGCCGATGTCCGTGGTGGTGGCGAGCTAGAACCGGTTAACCGGCCGAGGCTTGTCGGCCTTTCTGATGTTGCCGAATACCAAACGCGCAGGCCGCGCTTGTCCCTGGGCACCGCACCGGCGCAAGCGTCACGGCGCTGGCCCGGGAGCCGCTCCCGCGCCTATGATAGACTCTTACCCGAAGAATCTTTGACAGAACGAGTCCAACATTGAAAGACGAGCCGTCAGGCGGCGGCGAGCAAATCAACGATCTTCTGGATGGCTGCATCGGCACGATGGTAGGCCGCCTCGAGCCGGCTGTCGGGGCGGTGTTCGCCAACCGGATGATGGTGGAATCGGCTGTTGGCGAGAGGTCCGCAGAGG
>JAFMSC010000093.1:0-5193 GCA_017353825.1 Hyphomicrobiaceae bacterium
CGGGCCTGTTGCTCGCCACCGTGGTGGCGGGTGTCCTTGGTCTCGTCACCGGAGCCCTGATTCTGCACACCCAGGGCATGACACTGATGATGCTGACGCTGGCGGTCGCGGCCCTGATCGCGGAGGCGGCCAACCAGGCGCACGATCTCACCGGCGGGGACGACGGCCTGCAGCTCCCAAAGCTGCAGCCTCTGCTCGGGCTCTTCCGCTTCGACCTATGGGGACATACGGCGTATCTCTATGCCGCCGCAGTGCTGCTAGCTTGGTTCCTGCTGAGCTGGCGCATCGTCCGGTCCCCGTTCGGTCGCTCGCTCAACGGCATCCGCCAAAGCCCGCCGCGGATGCGCGCGATCGGCACACCGGTATGGCGCCGTCTGGTCGCCTCCTACGGCCTTTCCGCTGCCATCGCGGGCACTGCCGGGGGGTTGTCGGCGCAGGCAACCGGTTCGGTCGGCATCGCCTCACTCGGCCTGCTTACCTCCGGCACGCTGCTGATGGTGCTGGTGCTCGGCGGCATGCGGCGGACCTATGGCGCATTCATCGGTGCACTGGTCTACGTCATGGTGCAGGATCTCGCCGCCGAAATGGACCCGTTCCGCTGGATGTTCGTCATCGGCGGTCTGCTCATGGGCTCGGTGCTGTTCCTGGAGAACGGGCTGATGAGCATCGGCGAGAGCCTCGCGCGCCGGCGCCAGCGCGTGAGGCGTGAGACACCATGAGGGGCGCGGTCCTCAGAACGCGCGGCCTGTCGAAGAGCTTCGGCGCACTGGCCGTAGCGCGCAGCATCGACCTCGATCTTGAACGCGGTGCGCGCCTCGGGCTGATCGGCCCGAACGGCGCTGGTAAGACCACCTTCGTCAATTTGCTGACCGGGGTGGTGCAGCCCGACGCCGGCAGCATCACCCTCGACGGCGCGCCGATCGAGCGGCTCTCCGCCGACGCGCGGGTACGGCGCGGGCTGGTGCGCACGCACCAGCTCAACACGCTGCTCGCCGAGGAAACTGCGCGCGACAACATCGCCATCGCCATCGCCGAACGGGATGGCATCGGCCGGCGCGCCCTGCGCTACGGTTCGCGCTGGCGCGCCTGTCATGAGGAAGCGGCACGGCGTCTCGCCGAGGTCGGGCTCGCCGACGTGGCCGACCGGCGCGTGTCAGAGCTCGCATACGGGCGCCAGCGACTCCTGGAGATCGGCATCGCGCTCGCCCTCAGTCCGCGCGTGCTGCTGCTCGACGAACCCGCTGCCGGCGTTCCCTCAGCCGAGGCCCACGCCATCCACGCCATGATCGAGCGCCTGCCGGCCGACGTGGCCGTGCTGATGATCGAACATGACATGGAGCTGGTTTTCCGCTTCGCGCGCGAGATCGTCGTGCTGGTGCAGGGGGCCGTTCTGACGCGCGGGACGCCCGGCGAGATCGCCCGCGACCCCAAGGTGCGCGCGGTCTACCTCGGCCGGAGCGTCGCATGAGCATGGGCCTGCACATGGAAGGCCTTGCCGCCGGCTACGGGCCGACCGTCGTGCTGGAAGGCATCAACCTGTTGGTGCCTGCCGGCGGCTCCCTCGCGATCCTCGGCCGCAACGGTGTTGGCAAGACCACGCTGCTCGCCACGCTGATGGGATTCACGACCGTGCACGGCGGCCGCATCAGATTGGGGGATTGCGAGATCGGTCCGCTGGCGCCCTATAGGCGCAACCGGATCGGCTTCGGCTACGTGCCGCAGGAACGCGAGATCTTTGGTTCCCTCACGGTTGCCGAGAACCTGCTAATCGCGCGCCGGCAACGCGGCTGGCCATTGGAGCGCGTCTATCAGTTGTTTCCGGAGCTCGCCGCGCGCCGCGCCAATGCCGGCAACAAGCTCTCCGGCGGCGAGCAGCAGATGCTGGCCATCGGCCGCGCGCTGGTGGGCGGCCCGAAGGTGTTGCTGCTCGACGAGCCAATGGAGGGCTTGGCCCCGGTGGTGGTCGACGCGCTGTACGACGCCTTGCGTGCGATTCGCGACGAGGGTGGACTGACTATGTTGCTGGTCGAGCAGAAGGCCGAGCTCGCCATGCAGCTCGCCGAGCGCACGATCGTGCTCGACCGCGGCCGCATCGTGCATGACGGGCCGAGCACGGCGCTTCTCGCCGATGCCGAGGCACAGGCGCGGCTCCTCGGCGTGAACGCCGGTCGCACCCTTGAATTGCCGACCTGATCGAAGTCAACGTTCATTGTTCGCTGTCCCGCACGAGGTGAGCACGTTATCGCGGGTTATGGCACGGCCGGCCAAGGCTTCGCCCGGGCCAGCATCGTTGTGGCGATTGCTTGTCCAAACCGTGCCGAGGCCATGCCCGAAGCCATGCCCGAGATCTCCGGCATCGTGCAGGCCCATGCGCTGCTGTCGCCCGCGCACGGGCCTTCCTGTAGCCGGCAAAGCGCGCCGTCGGAAGGCTCGCAGAACTTAATGGGTCGGCCACCAAGCTGCCACCATGGCAGGTTTTCTTTAGGACGTGCGGCGAGAGGTGCCTTGACTGGGATCGATGCTCACGCGGAATGAGATCGGCCGAGCCCGTCGTGCCCCCTTGACCTTGGTACCCCCGTGAGAACCATTAACAGGGGCCCACTCGGCATCTGCGCGCGCCCTGTGGTACACTTAGAGATATGGTTGGCCTGACGCACCTCTCCCGCTTCATCTTCGCAGCCATCATTCTGGCCGCCGCGATGTCGCTTGCCCCCTCCGGGGCCCAGGCCCACGCCGGCCATCATCATGGCCCCGTCCAGGTCGAACCCTCCGTTTCCACACCGCACGTTTGGGGTTCTGTTGGTGGCTGCGACGCGCTGAGAAGCGAGTTGAGAGGTGTACAGAATATAGCCTGGATTGCACCGTCAAATCTTACAAGAGGAAACGGGACGCCAAGCTGTGCCGGCGGGTGCTGTCATTCGGCCGGACAGGGCTGCTGTGCTGCCGCCCTGTCCCCGTTGATTACCATCGCGCTCCCGCCCAAAGCGCCTGAGCGCCTTTGGGCCCATTTCCCATGGGGACTCGGCGTTACGCCCGGCGTGCTATCCGAGCCACCCAACGACCTGGTCTGATGTAGGCGCGGAAGCCGATTTCCGCGCCGATGGCCCGCGCTACGCGCGGGCTGTCAAATGCGGCCGCTCCGCAAACCGTCAGACCGAGGCTCCTATGATCGCCGCATTGATGAACCGCTTTCGCGCGGGCCTCCTCGCCATCCCTCTGGTGATGGCGGGCGGCGCACTCGCGCACGAGGGCCACGACCACGCCGCGGAGAGAAGGCCCGCCCCGTCGGCGACGCTCGCCCCACGTCTGGAGGCGCGGTCAGGTCCCATCGAGCTCGTGGCCCTGCGTCAATCAGGCGAGCTGCTGATCTATCTCGACCGTTTCACGAGCAACGAACCAATCGCCGGCGCTCAAGTAACCGTCGAGACGCCCGACGGCCCGAAAGAGGCCACCCTCAAGGACGGCGTCTATCGCCTGGCCGCGCCCTGGAAGGAAAGTGCGTTTGACCTGATTTTCACGGTCGATGGCACCACCACCGAGGTTCTTTCCGGTACCCTCAAACTCGATGTGGCCGTAGCTGCGAAGCCATCGACCGTCGGGAGTATGTCTTCCGCCGTCGCACAGGATCGCAACGGACGCGTGCGCACAGACGGAACCTGGCTGCTGCTGCCTCTCGCGTTTGCGGCCGGAGCCATTGCCTCGCTCTTGGTCGGCCGCCGGTCGAAGCGCAGTTTGCTGCTTCTCCTGGCGGCCCTCATCACTCTTGCCTCCCGCGCCGGCTTCGCGCACGAGGGAGAGGAGCACGAGCCGCCCAGGCTTGCCGCTCCCGTCACAAGCGATTCGGCGCAGCGCTTGTCCGATGGCGCGCTGTTTGTGCCCAAACCCGTGCAGCGGCTGCTTGCCATTCGCACACTGGTGACGGAGGTCTCCGCCCACCGCAAGACACTGGAGCTGCCCGGACGCATCATCCCTGATCCTAACGCGAGCGGATTTGTACAGGCGTCGGTGAGCGGGAGGCTAACTGCTCCCAAGGACGGGTTTCCGCGCCTCGGCACAGTCGTGAAGGCCGGCGATGTGCTTGCGTTCGTCACGCCGCCTTTCCAGGCGATCGATGTCTCGGACATGCGACAAAAGCAGGGGGAGCTCGACCAGCAGATCGGCATCCTCGAAAAGCGCGTCGCCCGCTATGAAGGGCTCGCCAAGCTTGGCGCCGTGCCGAAAGTCTCCCTCGATGAAGCCGTGCTCGAGCTTAGCGGGCTCGAGGAGCGCCGCGCCCAGCTCGACAAGGTGCGCGCGGAGTCCGAGCAGCTGATCGCGCCAGTATCGGGCATCATCGCATCGGCCAATGCCGTGGCCGGCCAGATCGCCGAGACCAACGCCATCGTCTTCCAGATCATCGATCCCGCGCGGCTGTGGATCGAGGCGCTCACCTTCAACCTGATCCCCGATGCCCAACCGGCAACGGCGCGAACGGCGGAGGGGACCACCCTGGCCTTGAGCTTCCAGGGAGCGGGCCTTACAGACCGCAGCCAAGCCATCCCCGTGCATTTTGCCATCCAAGGAAGTCCCAAGGGCCTGCGCGTTGGGCAGCTCGTGACGGTGCTGGCCACCACCGGCGAGGACGTGCGGGGGCTCGCTATTCCACGCAAGTGCGTCCTGCGCAGTGCCAACGGCCAGACCATCGTGTTCGAGCACACGGCAGCCGAACGGTTCGAGCCGCGCATGGTCCGCGTTGAGCCGCTCGATGCCGACCGGGTGATCGTGCTCGACGGGCTGCCTGCCGGGGCCCGCGTGGTGGCGCAAGGCGCCGAGCTTCTCAATCAGATCCGGTAGGCGAGGCGCACGTGTTCACGTTCCTCGTCTCGCAGGCCCTGAAGAACCGCACCCTGGTCCTGGTCGCGGCCAGTGTCCTCATCGTGCTTGGCACCCTCACGGCCAGGCAGTTGCCGGTCGACGTGTTTCCCGATCTCAACCGGCCGACGGTCACAATCATGACTGAGGCCGAAGGGCTTGCTCCACAAGAGGTCGAGCAGCGTGTCACCTATCTGATCGAGACCCAAATGAACGGGCTACCGGGGGTGATGCGCGTGCGGTCGGTCTCCGGCGTAGGGCTTTCCATTGTCTACGTCGAGTTCGCCTGGGGCACCGACATCTTCCGCAGCCGCCAGCAGATAGCGGAGCGGCTCAGCCTCG
>JAFMSC010000093.1:5203-11163 GCA_017353825.1 Hyphomicrobiaceae bacterium
ACGCTCCCACAGATGGGCCCGATCAACTCCATCATGGGTCAGATTCTCTTGGTTGCTCTCTCCGCTCCTGCGAGCGTCTCGCCCATGGAGGTGCGGGAAGCCGCGGACTTCATGGTGCGACCGCGCCTGCTCGCCATTCCTGGCGTGGCGCAGGTGATTCCCATGGGCGGGGAGGTGCGCCAGTACCGGGTCGCCCCAAACCCGGCGGCACTGCGCGCGCTTGGCGTGACGTATGATGCGCTGGAGAAGGCGCTCGCCCAGTTCGGGGGCAACAGCGGCGGAGGCTTCACCGAGCAATACGCCCAGGAGTACCTGATCCGCAACATCGGGCGCACGCTCAGCCTGCACGACCTTGGCAATCTCGTCGTCAGTAAGTTGGGCAATCGGCCGATCCATCTGCGCCAGGTGGCGGAGGTGAGCTATGGTGCGCGAACGAAGCGCGGCGATGCCGGCTATATGGGCAAGCCCGCCGTCGTCATCTCCATCGAAAAGCAGCCCGACGTCGATACGGTGCGCCTCACACGCGACATCGAATCCGCGCTCCAGGAGCTGAGCGCGACGTTGCCCGCGGGCATCAAGGCGGACCATATTCTCTTCCGCCAGGCGAACTTCATCGAGACCTCGATCGAGAACGTCACGCGTGTTCTCTTTGAAGCCGTAGCCGTGGTTGCCGCCGTGCTGTTCCTCTTCCTCATCAATTGGCGTACCACGGCCATCTCTCTCACCGCCATTCCTGTCTCGATTCTGTCCGCAGCCATCGTCTTTCACTTGATGGGGCTCTCTATCAACACCATGACGCTCGGTGGGCTGGCCATTGCTATCGGCGAGCTGGTCGATGATGCCGTCGTCGATGTCGAGAACATCTTCCGCCGCCTGCGTGAGAACCGCGAACAGGGGAGCACGCGTTCCGCGTTCGACGTGGTCGTCTCCGCCTCCAGCGAGGTGCGATCGGGCATCGTCTACGCCACGTTCATCATCGTGCTGGTGTTCGTGCCGCTGTTCGCGCTCACCGGTATCGAAGGACGCCTCTTTGCCCCGCTTGGCCAAGCCTACATCATCTCCATCCTGACAAGCCTGATCGTGTCCATCACGCTCACCCCCGTGATGGCCTACTTCATGCTCCCCTCCCTCCGGCGTCTCGATGATCGGGAGGGCTGGCTTGTGAGCGCACTCAAGCGGGTCTATCGCAGCCTGCTCCAGCGCAGCTTCGCCCACCAGAAGGTGCTCATCGGCCTCGCTCTCGTGGGCGTCGTGTTGGCGGCTTCGGCGGCATGCATGCTGCCTCGCGCGTTCCTGCCGCCATTCAACGAGGGCACCTTCACCATCAACATGGCTTTCAACCCCGGCATCTCGCTCGCCGAATCCAACCGCGTTGGCCTGATCGCCGAGCAGCTGGTCCTGGGCGTGCCGGAGGTGAAATCCGTCGGCCGGCGCACGGGTCGGGCGGAATTGGACGAGCACGCGGAAGGCGTACACTCCTCCGAACTGGAGGTCGGTCTCAAGCCTGGCGGCCGCAGGAAGGATGAGATTGTCGCCGACCTGCGGGCACGACTCTCCGTTCTGCCGGTCTCTCTCAATGTCGGGCAGCCGATCTCGCACCGGTTGGATCACATGCTGTCGGGCGTGAGGGCACAAATCGTAGTGAAGATATTTGGTGAGGACTTCGATGTCATTCGCGCCGTCGCCGAGGAGGCCCGGACGCGTTTGGCCAAAATCGAGGGCATCGCCGACCTACAGGTGGAGAAACAGGCGCGAGTGCCGCAGCTCGAGATCATCGTCGACTATACGCGAGCGGCCCTCTATGGCCTGCAGCCCCAAGCCATCACCGGCCAGCTGGAGCGGCTCTCCAGCGGCCGCGTGGTCTCGCGCCTGTTCGATGGCGTGCGCCGCTTCGATGTCGTGCTGCGCCTCAACGACAATCAGCGGACGACGACCGGCTTGAGTGATCTTCTCTTGGAGACGCCCTACGGCTGGGTGCCGGTGCGCCAGATCGCCGAGGTGCGCGAGGCCGACGGTCCCAACCAGATCCTGCGCGAGAACGGCAAGCGGCGCGTGGTCGTGCTCGCCAACGCGCAAGGCTCCGCCGACATGGGCCAGATCATCGCGCAGGTCCGCCGGGAGCTGGCCGCCATCCAACTTCCTACCGGCGTGTTCAGCTCGCTCGCAGGCACATTCGAGGCGCAGCAGGAAGCGAGCCGCATGATCGGCGCGCTCTCGTTTCTGTCCCTTTCGATCATCTTTGCCATTCTCTACAGCCGCTACCGATCGACCGTGGTGACGCTGATCATCATGGGAAGCATACCGCTCTCCCTGATCGGCAGCGTGGCGGCCCTGTGGCTTGCGGATCAGCCGCTCTCGGTGGCCTCGATGATCGGGTTCATTACGCTCACCGGCATCGCCTCGCGCAACGGCATCCTCAAGGTCAGCCACTACATCAATCTGGCGCTCAACGAGGGCATTCCGTTCGGCCGCGAGCTCATGGTGCGCGGCAGCCTGGAGCGCATGACACCCGTGCTCATGACGGCGCTCTCGGCGGGCCTCGCGCTGCTCCCACTCATGATCGATGCTGACGCACCCGGCAAGGAGGTGCTGCACCCGGTGGCCGTCACCATCTTTGGCGGACTGATAAGTGCCACGCTTCTCGATGCGTTCCTGACGCCAACCCTGTTCTTGCGGTTCGGCGCCAAACCGCTCGCCCTCCTCCTCGAAAGCGAACGGGTGCCTGCTGCGGAGGGACCGGTCCGGCCCACCCCTGCCTACTGACGAGGAGACGACAATGAATAGAAGGATCGTGCTGATCTCTGCCCTGGCGCCCGCCGCCACGGCTTATGCCCATGGCCCCGAGAAGGGAAGGAACGGCGGGCGGCAGGTCGAGGCGGGAGACCATCACGTCGAGCTGGTGGCCAAGGACAAGACCCTTGCCGTCTACATCACCGACGAGAACGAGAAGCCCATCGATGCCAAGGGGTTCAAGGCCACTGGCATCTTCGTGGTTGGTGGCAAGGCGCAGCGCATCGAGCTCACGCCCGAGGCCGCCAATAAGCTGAGCGGCGCTTCAGGCGTGCCGCTGCCGGCCGATCTCAAGGGAGCCGTCCAGGTCACGCTACCCAGGGGCGGGACCGTGCAGGCCAAGTTCGAGTAGTCTGTCGCTAAATCCAACACGGGATTTTCTCCATGCTACGCATCATTGGCCTATGGGCAGCGGGGCTGCTCGCGCTCGCAGAAGCCGCATCGGCACCCAAGTGGATGGCGCGGGCTATGCGCATGGCGAGCATATGGGCGAGCACCCGGGTGATCACTCGGCCCATCGCGGTCACGCGTCGCAGGCCTTCGAGGCCGGAGAGCCGGGCGATGCCGCCAAGCCCCTCCGCACCGTCGAGATCGTCATGACGGACGGCACAATGTCCTATGCGCCCAACCGGATCGAAGCCAGGAAGGGCGAGCAGGTCAAATTCGTGATCTGGAACGAGGGCCAGGTCGACCATGAAATCCTGATCGACTCCTTCGCCAACAACCAGAAGCACAAGGCCGAGATGGAGAAGAATCCCGAGCTGGATCTTGAGGAGCCCAACGGCGCCCGCCTGAAGCCCGCCGCCCGTGAGGAGCTCATTTGGCGCTTCACCAGAGCCGGAACATTCGGTTCGCCTGCCTACTGCCGGGTCATTACGAGACCGGCATGAAGGGCGTGATCGTGGTTCGGTGATTGGGATGCTCGCATGCCGAAGAGACACCGGGCTGACACCACCCCGGTCGCCTCCTCGCGTTGCATGGGTTCGCTATAGAGGCAACCAACAATCCACGGTGACTTCCCCAAGCTCCACGATCCGCTTGGCCAAAAGGGGCTATCTCACCGCGATAACGTCGCACCCTCGTGCCTGAAGTATCTCTTGCATTAAATTGGAAACATCCGGGAGACTAACCCCGTCGCCGGCGGCCCGAGCGGCTCTGGCTGGGGAAATGCGCAACGGGCCAGGTCGCTGGGACACGGGCGCCCCCAGACTCCTCGCATTCCTGATGCCGACCCCGTCTTGCACGGCAAAAGGGCTGGACTGCTGATCGGTACTCACAACAAGGCTGGTGATGGGGTTTGCACGACCCTGTTGTATTTCGCGCAGCAGGTGAGCAATTATGCCCCATGAAAATCACGAGCGGAGGTCAAACCGGCGTCGACCGGGCTGCTCTCGACGTTGCGATCGAGCGCGGCATGCCGTGGGGCGGCTGGTGCCCCAAGGGGGGCTGGGCCGAAGACTTCCCTGACCCGCCCGGCCTGTTGTCAAAGTACCCCCATCTCAAGGAGACGCCGCTTCCACATCCGTTCCAGAGGACGGAATGGAACGCGCGGGACAGCGACGCCACCTTGATCATTACTGATCGCGGCGGCATCGCCGTTTCCGTCGGGACAGCCCGCGCGCAGCAGTGGGTGCGCCAGCACGGCAAGCCGCTCCTCGTCATTGACGCGACCGAACCATATGCGCCTCGGCGCGGTGCGGCGTGGGTCAAAGCGCAGCAGCAACGATTCGGCGTGAGTCTGACGCTCTCCATCGGCGGCCCGCGCGAGAGCGAAGCGCCCGGGATCTACGCGCGGGCACGCCTGCTGATCGCGGCGATGCTGGATTCTTGCCTTGCGCCGCAGGGCCGGCTCAACGTCGGGCGGTAGGAGGCATGCTCAGGGGAGCAGCGGCACGCCGGTGAGCATCTGGTGACCCCAGACCAACAGGAGCCCATAGAGCGCGAGTCCGCCGGCAATCGCCACGCTATCCCCAACGGCACTACCTGGCGCTCTACCCAACGGACCAAGCGCGGCGCGCTGGTTGGCTGAGGACATGTCGTAGAGGCCATACGCCAGGAAGCTGCCGAACAGAAGCACTGCCGCCAAGTCGCCGTTGGCGAGCAGATGGGCGAACGCCCATAGCATCACCGCCATGAGCATGGGATGACGAAGGGCGATGCGCATGCGTGAGGGAACGTAGGCCGCGACCAGCAGGATCAGCGCTGGAATCATCAGCAGCATTGTCACATACCTGCTCCACGAAGGGGGCACCCACAGTTGCGGGTTTTCGCGACCGAGGCCTCGCATGTGGCCGTAGCCCAACACGATCAGCACCAGCGCAACCAACGATACCAGGGCGAACAGCCCGCTGTAGGGCCCCGATCCGAGCCTTGCGACAAGACGCGCGCGCAATTGCGGGCGAGTGGGAAGGAGGTGCACGACAAAGAACAGCGCAAGGCCACCGATGAGCATCCACATGCACGTCCTCCCTTGATGCCGGTCCACCCGTGTTGGACCGCATGCCGCGTCCCATCCGAGGGCAGGCGCCCCTACTCGGCGGGTTCCACCTCCGCCGGAGGTGCCTCCACGATGCGGGTGGCGAAGTCCGCCGGCGAGACGATCTCCAGGACCTCGAAGTCGTCCGAGCAGGCGATCTCGCGGTGCTTGATGCGGGGCGTCTGCAGGATGCAATCGCCCTTGCGGATCGTGCGCCGGCCCTGCCCTTCGTACTCAAAGGTTGCCCAGCCGTTGAGGACGTACACGAGCTGGAACGTGCAGTCGTGCACATGCCACTTTTGCACCTCGTCCTTGGTCGTCTTGCCGTCGTGTCGGATTAGGTGGGCGATGTAGTCGCCCTTGGTGCCGGCCTTGATGCCGAGATCGCGGTACTCGAAGATCTCACGCAGGCCTGGAGCCCACTTTGCCTCGCTCGCGAGGTTGTGCACGAAGTCCCATTGCGTGTCGTTCATCGTCTCCTCCTTCGTATTTGTGCTCAGTATACCCTCAAGCCGCTGTCGGCCGAAAGACTTTGCCACGCGTCGATCTCACACTCGCAGGAGGCGGGACAAGAGCACCAAGTTGACGCGACATGTTATCGACCCGCCGAGGCCGGTCGCTGCTTGGGCTTGCCGGGCGTGCGTCCCAGGACTTAGGGGGTTGGCGAGCCTCTTCCTTGTGGCATACGCTGGTT
>JAFMSC010000094.1 GCA_017353825.1 Hyphomicrobiaceae bacterium
GCGCCCAGGCCGCGCCGGGTGTGCCGGCAATAGCCAGCCGCGGGACAAGGCCGAAGCCGCGCAGGCGCCGGTCGAGGTCGTCGAGCAGCTGCGCCTCGCCGCCGAAGAGATGCGCCGCGCCGGTGATGTCGATGAACAGGCCATCGGCGCCGCTAGCCTCGTCCCAGGAGGCGGCGCGGGGCGCGTAGCGCATGGCCCACAGCGCTAGCCGGTAGAGGGCCGCGGCGTCGGCCGCCGGATCGGCATCTCGCGTCTGCAGATCGAGCACCTTGGAGCGGGCATTGGAGAGGAGGTCGCCAATCGTGAGCCCGCCCTGCCGCGCAGTGCGGTTCATGGCAACGATGCGCTGGCCGCCCTTGTCGGGGGCGACCAGCACCAGCGGGCGATCAGGATCGAACTGAGGGTCGAACCTGTCAGCCGGCGCGACGCAGGCCTGCGACCGCAACAGGCGGGCGATCGGCCAAGCCTTCAACCACACGGAAACGATGCGTGACATGATCCCACTCGATCACCCATGCACCGGGGCGATCCATGTTGGGGCCCATAGGACTGTCCATGGAGCTGCCTATGCGACAGCGCTCCAGCACGGCGTGCCAGCGTGGTGCGGCGAGCGCGCCGAACCGGTCGCGGGCGGCCGGGGATGCGGCAATGCGCCAGCGCGTCGCCGCTGCACTGGTGCCGAGCGCCTTGGCGCTCATGGTGCTAGTCATAGCGCCCGTCAGCAGGACGAGCGGGGTGCGCTGCGGACCCGCCGCCAGGTTCAGCCGCCGGCTTGACGTGAGGTCGAGCCCGCCCGCGAGGACGCCGGCCACTACGACCGGCCGCACCTCGGATCGCAGCGTCTCCTCGAGCGCCCACAGGGCCTCCTTGTCGGTCTCGGCCTCGATCAGGACCAGCCTGTCTAAATCGAGACCGAGCTGAACAAGCCCGTGGCCATAGGGCGCCCCGAACTCGGCCAGCGTGCGCCGGGCCGCAATGAAGATGGCAGGCCCCGCCCCCGCCCCGATCTTCGACTCAATGCCCAGGGCCGTCAGAGCGAACAGGAAGCCGAAGGCCGCCGGCCGGTCGCCATGAGCTGCTACAACCTCATTGAGGGCGCCACGCGGGAGCACCACGGGTAGGCCGCACTCGGCCCAACCATGGTCAAGGCCATAACGATCCACGCCATGACGATCCACGCCATGACGATCCAGGCCATGACGATCCAGGCCATGACGATCCAGGCCATGACGAGCATCTGAGGCAGTCTGCCGCCTTTCCAGGGCCTTCCTGAGGGCGGCAATGCGCTCTTTCCGTTCCACCTCACGGGGCTGGCCGACGCCGGCGATGTTGGACACGCAACCCATTGCAATCCGAGAGCCTTCTCGTTGAGAGTGAGAGACAAACGAGAAGCATAGAACATAACGAGAACGAAGCAAGGGTAAATTCCAACCAAATCCGCTCCGGCGACGCCCGACCGCCTACCCAAGCTCCAGCTGATGGCCTTGCCGCTAGGTTTCCCGCTTGGCTCGTCAACAGTCGTTCGGTCTCAGCGAGGGGCGCCGCCTCGGCTCGGCAAGTCTCCCCGGACAAGCCTTCAATGCACAACGGGTGGTGTCTTCCGTTCGCACCATCGGATAAATCTGCCGGGACCGGGCGACGACGCCTCACGTTCGCAACTGCCACGGGGGATCCCATTGACGACGATAGCCGCACCTGGGGCGTGCGTTGAGACCATCACCCAGTCCGCCACCCCCGAACTCGTCGTCGTCGTTCCCACTTTCAACGAGCGCGACAACCTTGTCCCACTCCTGGAGAAGCTGGAGCGCACACTGGACGGCGTGCGCTGGGAAATCGTGTTCGTTGACGACGACTCCACCGACGGCACGGTCCGGGCACTGGAGGAGGTCTGCTCAGCCGACCGTCGCGTGCGCAGCGTACGGCGCCTCGGCCGGCGCGGGCTCGCCTCGGCCGTGGTCGAAGGCATCCAGACCAACTTCGCGCCCTTCATCGCCGTCATGGATGCCGACCTGCAACACGACGAGCGCCTGCTTGGTCCGATGCTTAACATCCTGCGCAAGGACGACGCCGATGTCGTGATCGGCTCGCGCTATCTGGCCGGGGGCGGCCTCGGCGACTGGAGCAACGCTCGCCGCACCATGAGCGCGGTGGCGACCGAGCTGTCGCGGCTGGTGCTCAGGGGCCGCGACGTCACCGACCCGATGAGCGGGTTCTTCATGCTCAAGCGCAGCGTGTTCGATGCGGCCGTGCGTCGGCTCTCGCAGGAGGGCTACAAGATCCTCCTCGACATCCTGGCCTCCTTGCCTGCCTCGGTGCGCATCAAGGAGGTGCCTTATGTGTTCGGCCTGCGCCAGCACGGCGAGAGCAAGCTCGACAGCCTGGTGGCGCTCGACTACCTGACGCTGCTGCTCGACAAGTTGGTCGGTCGCTGGGTGCCGGTACGCTTCCTCATGTTCACCGCCGTCGGCTCCATCGGCGTCGCCCTGCACATGGCCGTGCTGGCGGCAGTCCACCACCTCGGCGCGCCGTTCCTACGCGCCCAGATTGCCGCCACCGTCGTCGCCATCGGCGGCAACTTCTTCCTCAACAACGCCCTCACCTACCGGGACAAGCGGCTCAAGGGCCTCGGTCCAGTGCTGCTCGGGCTCCTCAGCTTCTATGCGGTATGCTCCGTCGGTGCCGTGGCCAACGTCGGCATCGCCGACTTCCTGTTCGTGCAGGACTACGACTGGTGGGTCTCAGGCATCTGCGGCATCGTCGTGGGCGCGGTGTGGAACTACGCCATGTCCTCCCTCTTCACCTGGCGCAGGACGTAAGCATCGCCTTTTTATCCCAGCACGTATGAACGCCGCCTCCGGGCCAACAAGCAGCCGGCGTCCGCCCTTATTCGCATGATCCGCTGCACGGGTGTCACCAACCGTTAGCCAACAGATGGTTTCGTGGAGCGCCCAGTGCTGCATTTCAGCGGACGTGCCGCTCCAGCGCAGAACTCGGCCCGCGCAAAGGGATCGAACATGCATATCAAGCCCGACGTCCACGTCACGATTGCCACTGCGCAGGCCATCATCGACCGCGCGCTTCCGGGGCGCACGGTTGCAGCCGTCTCGAGCATCCATGGCGGAGACATTGCCGCGGTCTGGGAGATCGCTCTCGCCGCGCCCGAGCCGGCCGTCGTCCTGAAGCTCTATCCGGACTCGTTGCAGTGGAAGATGCAAAAAGAGGTCAATGTCTCGACCTTGATCCAGGGTCGACTGAGCGTGCCAATGCCGCGCATTCTGTTTGCCGACGACACGAAAGCACTGATCGATTTCAACTTCGTCGTCATGACAAAGCTGGAGGGCTCGATCCTGCGCTGGCTCGAGCCGGCGTTGACACCGGGGCAGCTCGCGTCCGCTTATATGCAGATCGGCCGGCTGCTGCGCGAGTTCCATCGCATCCCCATGGACGCGTTCGGTTATATTGGCCCGAACGGGATATGGACGGCCTACGCCACCAACCATGCGTACATGGCGTTCCAATTCGACAAGAAGCTCAAGGAATTCATCGATCAAGGCGGTGCCGCCAGCCTTGCCCGGCAGGTCGCGGCGCATGTCGCCGAGCGCAACGAGCTCCTGCATGCGTGCACGTTACCTGTGCTCTGCCACAACGATCTTCACACGACCAATCTGCTTGCCAAGACCACGGAAGACGCTGTTTGCCTCTCCGGCGTGTTGGATTTCGAGGGAGCCCTGGCAGGCGACCCGCTCATGGACGTTGCCAAAGCGCTCTACTATGTCAGCGAGGGTAACGGACGCGCCTTGTTGGAAGGCTATGGTGACACCGCACGGCCGCAGTGGTCCCAGTCACTGAGCCTCTACCATCTCTATTTTGTGCTCGAGCTCTGGTGCTGGATGGCCCAGATCGGAAACCGAGGTGCACTCGACCAGCTCACTTCGGATTTGGCGCGCTTCTCTGCTGCGTGAATCCGGACGCTGCCAATACCTGGTTACGTCAAACCTTGCCCAGCGCCGCCAGGATGCGCTCGGGCGTGAACGGCTGGGCCAGGACCTTGGCGCGCAAGGGGCGAAGGGCATCGTTGATGGCGTTCATGATCGCCGCCGGGGCGCCGGCGGTGCCAGCCTCGCCGGCGCCCTTGGCTCCCAGCAATGACTCACGCGTCGGCGTCTCGACATGGCCGACTTCGATGTCGGGCATCTCGGCGGCCATGGGCACCAGATAGTCGGCCATGGAGCCGACCAGGACCTGGCCGTCGGATGAGTAAGGGCATTCCTCGTAAAGCGCGGCACCAATGCCCTGCACGATCCCGCCGCGCACCTGCTCGTCCACCAGCAGCGGGTTGATGACGCGCCCGCAGTCCTCCACGCACCAGTGCTTCAGGAGCTTCACCAGGCCGGTCTCGACATCGAGCTCCAGGTAGGAGGCCTGGATTCCGTTGGTGAAGGCGAACGGGTATTGCTTGGTGATGAAGTGCCGCGTCTGGATCAGCTCCCGCGGCAGGTCGGCAGGCAACGTGTCTCCGCGAAAATAGACGATCCGGGCAAGCTCGGCGAGCGGCATGCGCGCGCGGCCGGTGCCGCGCTCGACGATCTCGCCGTTGGTAAGGTCCAGCGTCTCCGGCTGCGCCTGCAGCATGGCACCAGCGATCGCAAGCACCGCGCCTTTCACGGCGATGGCCGACTGCAGTGCCGCCTCGCCGCCGATGCCGGTGCCGCGGCAGGCCCAGGTGCCGCCGCCGTAGGGCGTGGTGAGCGTGTCCCCGGTGACGACGCGCACCTGCTCGATGGGCACACCCACGCCCTCGGCCACGATCTGGCGCATGATGGCCTCTGTTCCTTGGCCCTGCTCGGTGACACCGGTGGCGGCCACCACCGAGCCGTCCGGATCGATGCGCACGGTGCAACCATCCTGGGCCGAGATGCGCGCCCCACCGATCCCGTACATAAACGGGCTCGGGTTGGTCAGCTCGATGAACGCCGCCAAGCCGATCCCGCGGTGAATGCCCTCGCCGCGCAACCGCTCCTGTTCGGACCGCAACGCCGCGTAGTCCATCATCGCCAGCAGCTTGTCGAGCGAGGCGATGTGCGAGAGGCCCTCGAACTTCAAGCCGGCCGCCGAGGTGCGCGGATAGGTGCCGTCGGCCATCAGGTTGCGGCGGCGGAATTCCACCGGGTCGAGGCCGACCGCCTCGGCGGCGAGGTCGACGAGGCCCTCGGTGATCGCGGTGGCGATGGGATGGCCCACGGCCCGGTACTGGGAGGTGGGCGTCTTGTTCTGGAACACCACCGCGGTCTTGGCGTGGTAGTTGGCGAAATCGTATGGGCCGCCAACCAGGCTCACCACCTGGTTGCCCTCCACCGCGCTGGTGCGCGGGTAGACCGAGTAGGGTCCGATGCCCGTGAGGTCGTCGATGTCGATGGCGGTGATGCGCCCGTTGGCATCCACGGCCATGCGGCCTTTGATGCGGTGGTCGCGGGCGTGGATGTCCGATGAGAAGCTCTCCAGCCGGTCGGCGATGAACTTTACCGGCCGGCCCATGATCTTGGCGATGGCCGCCACTGCGACCTCATCGGGATAGACGTGCACCTTGATGCCGTAGCTGCCGCCTACGTCCGCGCAGATCACGCGCACGTCGCCCTCGGGCAGGCCCAGGTGCTTGGCGAACACGCCCTGCATCATGTGCGGGGCCTGGGTGGAGTGATAGACGGTGAGCTTGCCGGAGGCGCGGTTGTAGTCGGCCAGGATCGAGCGCGGCTCGAGCGTCACTCCCGTGTGGCGCGCGGTGTGGAAGGTCGCTTCCACCACCTTATGCGCCGCGGCGAACGCCTGCTCGACGTTGCCGGTCTCGTTGACGCGCTCAAAGCAGAGATTGTCGCCCAGCTCGGGATGGATGATAGCCGTGCCGGCCTCTAGCGCCGTCCCCATGTCCACCGCCGCTGGCAGGGTCTCGTAGGACACCCGCACCCTGGCAGCGCCATCCTCGGCGATGGCGCGCGTCTCCGCGACCACGGCCGCTAGGGCCTCGCCCACCCAGGTGGCGCGGTCGATGGGCAAGGGCCTCTGCGGCGCGGACTTCATACCCTTGAGGTGCGCGAGCACCCCCACCCAGGGTGCGCAGTGCGCCGCAAGGTCGCCCCCGGTGAACACGGCCAGCACGCCCGGCACATCTAAAGCGTCCGCGCCGTCGATGCCTGTGATCCGTGCGTGCGCCAGAGAGCTGCGTACCAAGGCGACGTGCACCATGCGCGGCAGCACGATGTCGTCCACGTATTGGCCGCGCCCCTCCACGAGCTTCTTGACGTTGGGACGCGGCACCGACTTGCCGATGTAGGAGTTCGGCCGGTCGATGGAGCCGGGATCGGCGATCTCGTTCATGGCGTTGCTCAGGGCGTTGCTCAGGGCGTTGCTCCGGCCTTCCTCAGGGCTTGCTCAGGGCGTCGCTCTCCCGTTGCGCTTGGCCGCCACCGCCGCCACGGCATCGACGATTGCGTGATACCCCGTGCAGCGGCAGTAATTGCCGGAGAGGTGCTCCCGGATCTGCGCGCGCGTCGGCGCTGGGTTGTGCTTGAGCAGGTCCGCGGCCGTGAGCAGCATGCCCGGTGTGCAGTAGCCGCACTGGGCGGCGTTGCGGGCGATGAAGGCGTCCTGCAGGTCGCGGATCTCGCCCGAATCGGAGACACCCTCGATGGTCTCCACCTGGGCGCCGTCCAGCGACGCTGCCAGTACCAGGCAGCCGCGCACGATGGCGCCGTTCACGCGCACCGTGCACGCGCCGCAGAATCCGTGCTCGCAGCCGGTGTGCGAACCCATCAGCCCCAGGTCAAGGCGTAGGAAATCGACGAGATGTCGGCGCGCCTCGACGCGGCGTGCTACGCGTTCGCCGTTCACCGTCAGCGTGATGGCAATTTCGGCGCTCATGCCGCGCGCGCCTCGTCAAGGCCGGCGAGGCGGGCGAGCGCCCGCGCCAGAAGCACGCGCGCGAAGTGCCGCTTGGTCCGTCCACTTCCGTGGCGGTCGGCCGGCGGATCGAGGTCGGCAGCGAGCGCGGCCTGGGCGGCGGCGATGGTGGCGGGCAGCGCCTGCTGGCCGCTGATCGTCGCCATCGCCCGCTCGGCCACCACCGGCCTGTCGCCCACGCCGAAGAACACGAGCTGTGGTTCGATCAGCGTGGCTCCGGCTAGCCGCGTCTTGGCCGCCACACCCGCCATGGCGTAGTCGCCCGAGCGGCGTGCCAGCTCCAGGACAGCCGTGCGCTCGCCGGGCTTGGCGATGGGGAACTCAACGGCGGCGATCAGCTCGTAGGGCCTGAGCGCAGTGGCGTAGAGCCCGGTGAAGAACTGCGCCGCGGGAATGCGCCGCTCGTCGGCGGCATTGCGCGCCACGATCATGGCATCGAGCGCCACGCAACAGGCGGGCAGCTCGGCAGCCGGGTCAGCGAAGGCGAGCGAGCCGCCGATGGTGCCGCGGTTGCGGACCGCCGCGTGCGCGATCAACGGCACGGCCTCGGCAATTAGCGGCAGGTGTCGGCGGATCAGGTCATGCCGCCCGAGCTCGGCATGGGTGGCGAGGGCACCGACGCGGATTGTCGTGCCGCCGACCTGCGAGATGCCGCGCAGCTCGTGCAGCCGGACGATGTCGACGAGCGTGCCGGGGTCTGAGAGGCGGAACGCGAGGGTGGCGAGCAGGCTCTGGCCACCGGCCAGCAACCTGGCGTCGGGCCCTGCATCGCGCCAGAGCTGAAACGCCTCCGAGAGCGTCGCCGCGCGCACATAGCTCAACGGCGGCGCCTTCATGGATGCTCCCTCCCGGACCGATTCTGTTTTGGGGATGCCAGTCTATACCCGCCGTCGCGCGGTTCAAGCGACGCCGCGTTCACTCGACCAATTGCGCAAAATCCTTCCACGATTGCCGACGCTGCGGTGGACGATACGATTGGCACAATTGCAAAGACAAACCATCGGCGGAAGCGAACGCCGCCCGCAGTAAGCCATTTCTCCGACGACAGCACGTTGCGAGGCTTCCAGCGCACCTGGCGCCGAAAGGCTGATCCCCAGCCGCTTGTTAAAAGCCTTAGCGATCATGAAGATGACCGCCAAAACCCATGCAGCCAGCGTCCAGGACAAATGCAACGACGGAGAAGGGCGTTGAAGGGGCAGACCAGCATTGTGCTTCACATCGGCGTTGGCGTCAGGGGCCAAGCCCCCGGCCTCCCCGTCTGACCCCTCATGCCCCGAAGCGGGCGGCGGAGCGGGCGCGGGCCTTGGCGGCCTCCTCGGCGCGGTCGCGCGGGGGAGCTGCCGTGACGAGGGAATCGAGGAGTTGCTGGGCCGCCAGCGTCACGCGATCCACGGCGCGATTGAAGGCGGCCTCGTTGACCTTGGATGGCCGAGCGAAGCCGCTCAGCTTGCGCACGAACTGGAGAGCCGAGGCGCGGATTTCCTCCTCGGTCGCCGGCGGCTTGAAATTATAGAGGGTCTTGATGTTGCGGCACATGCCAAACCTCCCCGCGATCTGTGGATCCCCATGCAAAGCCTCAACGTTAATGCCTTGCACACGCACCGCCCGCCGGCAAGCCTGTCGGGCCGCCGCGGCGGCCCAGAGGCGGGTGATTGACCGCTGCGGCGCCCAGCCGGACATTGGACCGGACCCCCTGCGAGATGACGCCTCGGTGAGGTTTCCCGGGCGCCCTGCGAGGGTCGGCCGAGCATGATAAGAGTGCGGGCGAGAGGAGTGACGGCGATGGTACACAAGCTCGATGTGGCGGCGCGTCAGGCAATCTTCGCGCGCTTGCCCGGATGGCGCATGGTGGACGGCCGCGATGCCATCACCAAGACCTTCACGTTCCCGGATTTCAGCGCCGCGTTCGGGTTCATGACGCGGGCCGCATTGGTCGCGGAAAAGATGAACCATCACCCGGAGTGGTTCAACGTCTGGAACCGGGTCGAGGTCACCCTCTCCACCCATGACGCAGGCGGACTGACCGAGCGCGACGTCAAGCTGGCCGAGGCCATGGACCGCCTCGCCCCCTAGCCGCCCCCGTTGCGTCGCCCCGGTTGCCTAAAGCAATTGCAGCGCCTCGTGGAATGGCGCGCGATTGGGCAACCGCTGCCCAGCGCGCGGGCGCATGCCTTCATCGGTGCCACAGACGCCCCAAGGGCCATGAGGCACACTGCGGCAAATCAACGGGTTACCCCATCCACTGGCGCTGGCACAGCTCTTGCGGAAATCCGCCTCGGCACCCTAACAGGGCGCCCCCGGTAGCGGCTCATAGGGGGAATGTAAACGACAATGCCTCGTCTCGTCTCACGCCTTATGCCGACGGCGGCCGCCGCCGCGGTCCTGTTGGCGGGATTGGCGCCCGCCCTGGCGGCCGACGCGCCGACACCCAACAAGGGCGACACCGCCTGGATGCTCACAGCCTCCTCGCTGGTGCTGATGATGACTGTGCCCGGCCTCGCCCTGTTCTATGCAGGGCTGGTGCGGGCTAAGAACGTCGTTTCCTTGCTGCTGCAAGTGTTCGCCATCGAATGTATGGTGGTGATCCTGTGGGCCTTGTACGGCTATAGCCTCGCCTTCACGGGCGGCAGCGGTCCGCTCACCCCCTATGTGGGCGGACTCTCCAAGGTCTTCCTGATGGGTGTCACCCCCGACTCAACCGTTGGCACCTTCTCCAACGGCGTGGTGATCCCCGAGTTGGTGTACGTCTGCTTCCAGATGACGTTTGCTGCCATTACTCCGGCCCTGATCGTGGGCGGCTTTGCCGAGCGCATGAAGTTCTCAGCCCTCATGCTGTTCATCGCGCTGTGGGTGACGTTCGTCTACTTCCCCATCGCCCACATGGTTTGGTATTGGGCTGGCCCTGACGCGCTGGCCGATGCCGCAAAGAAGGTCGCGGCCGCGACCGGCGAGGGCAAGGCCGCTGCGGAAGCGGCGCTCGCCGCGGTGCAGGCCGATGCCGGGCTTGCGTTCCAGTGGGGCGCGCTCGACTTCGCCGGCGGCACGGTGGTGCACATCAACTCCGGCATTGCCGCCCTGGTCGGTGCCCTGATGCTGGGTAGGCGCATCGGCTATCGTGAGGAGGCAATGCCGCCGCACAGTGTCACGCTCACGGTGGTCGGCGGCGCCCTGCTGTGGGTCGGTTGGTTCGGCTTCAACGCCGGCTCGGCGCTGGAGGCGGGCGGCGGAGCGGCGCTGGCCATGGCCAATTCCTTCCTTGCCACGGCCGCCGCCGCGATCTCGTGGATGATTGTCGAGTTCATCTTCAAGTGGAGAATGTCGGTGCTCGGGCTGGTGTCCGGAGCGGTTGCCGGTCTGGTCGCCGTCACCCCGGCGGCGGGTTTTGCCGGGCCGATGGGAGCGATCGTCCTTGGGCTGGTGGTCGGGGCTGTGTGCCTGTTCTTCTGCACCGCCATCAAGTCGCTCTTCCGGTACGACGATAGCCTCGACGTGTTCGGCATCCACTGCATCGGCGGCATCGTGGGCGCCCTCGGCACTGGCCTGCTGGTCAATCCCGAATGGGGCGGCTCAGGCGTGATCGACTATGTCGTGAAGCCCGGCGCTGCCGTTGTCGCCGAGTACGTCCGTGACGCTCAGATGATCTCTCAGATCAAAGCGGTCTGCCTGACCCTGGTGTGGTCCGGGGTCGGCTCGCTCATCATATTCAAGATCGTGGACAGGCTGATCGGCGCGCGTGTCGCTCCCGAGGCTGAGCAGACCGGGCTTGATCTGGCTGAGCACGGCGAGCGCGGCTACGCCTACGAGCACTAGGCGGCACACCGCTACGTTACACCTGCGGCATCGGCGACCGAGCCCACAACGCGATGCCGCCACCCCGGATGCCCGCGAGTCCTCCCCGCGGGCATCCGGCTCCCGTCTTGGGAAGCCGCCTCGGCGTTCAGGCTGTGGATGCGCCGCCCTACCGGCCCTGCTTGGTCGCTGCGCGTCCCCGGGCTAACAGTCATGTTGGCTGCCGCCACTCCGTGTTGGCTGCCGCCACCCCGCCGCATGAAAGACCTACCCAACTTGCGCAGAAGATTCTGCGCAAGTTGGGCTAACGTCGTTGCGGGAGGCGGCGAAGCAAGGTCGTAGATATGGGTATGGTGGCACCAACCCCACGGG
>JAFMSC010000095.1 GCA_017353825.1 Hyphomicrobiaceae bacterium
CCGTCGCCCGTCAGCGCCGCCACGTCGCGCGACGTGCCGGCGAGGCCTGCGACGATCAGGAAGTCCTCGTGCCGGCCGATCAGCGCCAGCACGACCTGGCAGCGGTCCAGCACGAACTCGGGACCGACCGCTTCTGCGATTGTCTTCGCTTGCGTTGTCATTCCGCGCCAGCCGCTATCCCGGAAACCGAGCCCTCGAGGAGCGAGGCTAGCCGGGGCCTCCCTTCACGAGCCGAACCTCCCGAGGTCTCGGATCGGAGCTCGGCTCGCCTTCGGCTGGCATCGCTCCGTCCGGGACGATGGGTGGGATTCATATCGCGTTCCATCTCAGAACTTCTTGGCGCCGATCAGTCGCTGGGTGAACAGCACGGCCACCGCGTTACCCGCCTGAAAGGCCGTGGTGAGCGCGGCGCCCACCACGCCCGCCACGTCGTGTGGCGCCTCGGCGCGCAGGCAGATCACGCCCATGGCCTCCAGCACCTTCTGGGTGGCCTGCCCCATGGGGTACTGCCACGGATTTCCTTCGCCGAAATCGCCGCGCATGCTAACCAGCGCCAGGAACGGGAAGCGTCCGCCGCTCACCAGCGACAACATGTTGATGCAGTTGCCCACGCCGCTGCTCTGCATCAACAGCACGCCGCGCGCCCCGCCGAGGTCGGCGCCGGAAATGAGCGCCACGCCCTCCTCCTCGGTGGTCAGCGCCACCGCGTGCACCCCCGGATCGGCCAGCGCCCGCTCGATCAAGATCTTGTGCCCCGCGTCGGGCACGTAGGCGAACTGGGTGACATCGTGCCGGCGCAGGAGGTCGTAGACCTGGTCCTGCCAGCGACCGGCGGCAGGTTCGGATTGGCTCATCGTGTTTTCGCATCGCAAGCGTGGTTGACGCAGTCTAAGCGGTCTGTGCCAAGCTGCCAGCGAAATGATCACCTGTCCATGCTCCAGCGGTACCCAGTGCTCCATCCGGTCGATCGGGGGCACGTCGGGCGTGGACCTGCCGCCGTCCCGCATCATCATGCCGATCCTAGGATTGACGAGGCGCTCGCCGCCGTCGTTCCTCGGCGCACCGGCATCGTGCGGACGCAGGTCAAGAACATATTCGCAGTCGAAGCCCGGCTGCAGCACGTTGTGGTTGGCAAGGACCTCCCGACGCCTCCAGCGCGAGATACAAACGTTCCCCGACGCTCGTCCCACCTCGCAAGGGTCGCTTCGCTTCCCATCACCGTCCTCCAAGCTCGTTTGCCAGAGCTCCGAGGTTAGCGAAGCGGGCCCACGTGTAATCTACGTCCCCCATCCGCACCTGGTAGGCGTCGGAGGTCAACGCGTTCACCCGCCACCGCTGGTACGCCTCCTTGCGGAATGCGCGCACGCTCTCGTCTCCGCTCGGTGCAGGTTTCGAAGGTGGCCTGGTAGGCGCACCCATGATGGGCTGCGCGAACCGCCTCAAGTACGCGCCCTAGGCGTTGCCATCAGACGTTAAAGCAAGCGGATTGCCACCTTAGCTGTCTCAGAAGCCGCCGGCTTGCCCGACCGTGGTCGCAACACTGATCGCACGCCAGACCTTTTGCGGGGTGAGCGGCATGTCGAGGTGGGTGACGCCGTACTCGGCGAGCGCGTCAAGCACGGCGTTGACGATGGCGGGCGGGGCGCCGCAGCAGCCGGCTTCGCCGGCGCCCTTGACGCCCAGCGGGTTGCGCGTGGTAGGGGCGCTCTCGTCGTAGGCGACCACGATGGTCGGCACATTGTCGGCGCGCGGCAGGGCGTAGTCCATCAGCGAGCCGGTAAGCGGCTGGGCGGAGCCGGGGTCGTAGACAACCTCCTCCAAGAGGGCCTGGCCGAGCCCCTGCGCCACGCCACCCATAACCTGGCCGTCCGCCAGCATCGGGTTGATGATGGTGCCGAAGTCGTCCACGGCCCAGAAGCCCACCACCTTCACCACGCCGGTCTCCGGGTCTACCTCCACCTCGGCGGCGTGGCACCCGTTGGGGACAGTGATGGCCTCGCGCTCGAACAAGACAGTGGCGTTAAGCGCGCCCGCCGCCATCCCCGCCGGCAGCCGGCTCGCATCCGCGGCGGCGGCCGCCACCTCGGCGAATGCCAGAGACTGCCCGGTCTTCAGATCACTGAAGCGGCCGTGGCTGTACACGATGTCCTCGAAGCGCGAGTTCAGGAGATGCGCAGCGATGGTGCGGCCCTTGGCGAGGACATCGTCGGCCGCCTTCAGCACGGCGTTACCGCCCACCTCCATGCCGCGCGAACCCCCGTGGCCGCCTCCAGTCTTGGTCAGCGCCGTATCGGCCTGCTGGTAGGCGATGGCATCAAGGGGCAGGCCCAGCTTGTCCGCGAGGATCTGCGTGAACGCAGTCTCATGCCCCATGCCGGTGGAGTGGCTGCCGACTGCCACCGTAACGCGCCCGTTGGCCGCGAACGTCACCTTGGCCTCCTCCTTGGGCGCTCCGCCCGTGCATTCCAGGTACGGCGACACGGCGATGCCACGCCGCATGCCCCGAGCCCTAGCCTCGGCCGCTCGCTGCGGGAAGCCGGCGAAGTCGGCCAGCTCCAGCGTGCGCTCCAGGAGGCCGGCGAAGTTGCCTGAGTCGATCGACAGCCCCATGGGCGTCGTCCACGGCAGGGCGCCACGCGGGATCAGGTTCTTGCGGCGCAGCTCGATGCGGTCGAAGCCCAGCGTGCGCGCCGCGTGCTCGATGATGCGCTCGACATGGAACGTGGCCTCGGGGCGACCGGCGCCGCGATAAGGATCCGTCTGGCAGGTGTTGGTGTAGGCCGCCCGGGCCGTGTACAGCAGCGCGGGGAAGGCGTACGGCCCGCCCTGTGTGCGCGCCGTTCCCATTGTAGGCGTAAAGGGCCCAATGGTGCCGCACCAGGCGCCGAGATTGCCGACACTCTCCACCTTCAGCGCCAGGAAGGTCCCATCCTTGGCCAGCGCCAGCGAGACCGCGGAGACCTGGTCGCGGCCATGGGCGTCGGCTAGGAAGGCTTCAGAACGCGTGCCGATCCACTTTACCGGGCGCCCCAGCTGCCGCGCGGCGTAGAGCACCAGCGCCTGCTCGGGATAGACGCAGTTCTTGGCGCCGAAGCCGCCGCCCACGTCGGGCGCCACATGGCGCACCTTGGCCGAGGCGATGTTTAGGATCTGCTGGGCGATGATCTCACGGTTGGCGTGGATGTTCTGCGAGGCGTTCCACAGCGTGGCGCTGTCACTGGCCTTGTCGTAATCCGCCACCACGCCGCGCGGCTCCATGGGCGCACCGGCGAGCCGGTTGTTGGCGATGTCGAGGGTGACGACGTGGTCGGCCTTGGCGAAGGCCGCCTCCACCGCCGCCCGGTTGCCGAGCTCGAAGTCGAGACAGAGGTTGCCGGGCGCTTCGGGCCACAGCTGCGGTGCATTACGACCGAGCGCCGGCACCTGGTGGGAGACCGCGGGCAGATCGGCATAGTCCACGTCGATCAGCTCCAAGGCTGCCTCGGCCCCAGTCTTCGTTTCGGCCACCACCAGCACCACGGCCTCGCCCACATGGTGCACGGTATCGACGGCGAGACAGTGCCGCTTGGGCTCGTTAAAGGGCGAGCCATTGCGCTTGGTCCGTACCGTGCTCTTAGTGGGAATCGGACCGTGTCCCGCCGCCACCCACTCCGGCCCCGTGACGACCAGCAGCACGGCGGGAGCGGCGCGTGCGCGGCTCACGTCGATAGCCTCGATGCGCGCATGGGCATGGGGCGAGCGCAGGATCGCGGCGTAAGCCTGGCCCGGAAGGCTCACGTCGTCGATGAAGGTGCCGGCACCGGTCATGAAGCGCCTGTCCTCCAGGCGCCGCACCGGCGTGCCCATGAAACCTTTGTCGCGCGTCTTGTCCTGCATCACGTCCTGCATGCGCTGGCTCTGCTCCTCCCCTGAACGCCTGCCGTCGGGCAGGTCCGACAGACTACACCCCCATCCTGAACACGAGCGAGAGGTTGTTGGCGGGCATCTGCTCCACGATGGGCGCAGGAAACCCGTGTACGGCCGCCAACTCGGTCACCGCTTCGAGATCGCGCACGCCCCACTGCGGATTCTGAGCACGCAGGTCTGCGTCGAATGCCGCGTTGCTGGGCGCCGTGTGCCGCTCGCCGCACTTGTAGGGCCCGTAGAGATAGAGCAGGCCGCCTGGCGGCAGCACGCGTGCCGCGCCCCGCACGAGACCCACCGCGGCGGCCCAGGGCGCGATGTGGATCATGTTGATGCACAGGACGGCGTCCACGGCCTCGACAGGCCAGACCTCTGCGCTGGCATCAAGGGCAATCGCGCCTCGAATATTGGCGAGGCCGAGCGCGGCGCTCCAAGCATCGATGCTGGCGCGGTGTATAGGCTCGAGGTCGCTCGGCTGGAAAGCGAGCTCGGGGCAGGTCTGCGCGAAATGCACCAAATGCTCGCCGGTCCCGCTCGCCACTTCCAATACGAGCCCTCGCGGCGGCAGGTGGACCTTCAAGACCTTGAGGATCGGCTGCCGGTTGCGTGCCGCTGCGGGAGCATAAAGGCGGGCATCGCGGCTCATGCGCCTACCCTGCCCAAGCTCGCGTTCGCCCGATCCCGTGCGCTATGCCCGCAGCCCCTCCAGCTTCTCGACCGGGACGGGGGCAAGGTTGACCGACTCGCCGCAGCCGCAGGCGCCGGTCTGGTTGGGGTTGGAGAACACGAACTGGGCCGAGAGCTTGTCGGTGTGGAAGTCCATCTCGGCACCGAGCAGGTACATGACCGCCATCGGGTCGATGAGGACCTTGGCGCCGTGTTGCTCCACCACCTCGTCGAGCGGGTCCGCTTTGGTGGCCCACGTCATGGTGTATTCCATGCCCGCGCAGCCACCCTTCTTGATGCCGAGGCGCAAACCCACCGTGTCGGCGCCCTTGTCTGCCATCAGGGACTTGATGCGCTCGGCCGCTCGCTCGGTGAGCTTCATCACCTGCGGCCGTCGTGGCCTGGCTTGGGGGATGCTCATGCAGACGTTCCAAATTCCGTTGTATGGGCCGCCGGCCGCCGCCAGCGTGCCCCTCTCGCATCCGCCATATATAGGCCCTCAGCGACCCGAAATCGAGCTTAGCGCGCTCGAGCCGGCTTGGTGCCCCCGGGATTTTGCAAGGGTTTTGCACGGGGGCGCGCCCCCCGCAAGCTGGCGGGCGCCCGCAAAACCGCGGAAGTGCCCACAAAATTGACGCCGGACAATTCCGCCGGTCTATGTCAGCATTCGCGGGACCTTCTCCAGCGCGAGCCGCAAACGCACAACCGGAGGTGACCATGGTCAAGCCCGCGTTGCTGATGACGGGTGAGATGATGCCCCTTATCATGCGGGGCTGCGAAGTCGCCTTCACGGTGCACCGCTACTGGGAGGCCGCCGACCGCGATGCATTTCTGAAAGAGGTCGGGCCCTCGGTCCAGGCCATTTGCACCGGCAGTATTACAGGGGTGAAAACCACCGACCCTATGATGGGCCTCTGCCCCAACCTTAAGATCATCTCCAACTTCGGCGTCGGCTATGACTCGATCGAGGTGCCAGCGGCATCCCGGCGCGGCGTCGTTATCACCAACACGCCCGACGTGCTGACCGAGGAGGCAGCGGACACCGCGCTGGGCCTAGTGCTCACCACCGTGCGCGAGTTCTACCGGGCCGAGAAGTGGCTCCGCGACGGCCACTGGGCCAAGGAGGGCGACTACCGCCTCACCCCGTCGCTGCGCGACCGGTCGGTGGGCATCGTCGGACTCGGCCGCATCGGCAAGGCAATCGCCCGCCGCTTGGAGGCGTTCGGCGTGCCTATCAGCTATTACGGGCGCAACCGGCAGGCGAGCGTGGGCTACCCCTACTATGCCGACCTGGTGTCACTGGCACGCGGTGTGGACACGCTGATCGTGGTCACGCCTGGCGGACCCGAGACGCAGAACCTTATCAACGCGGCCGTGCTCAACGCGCTGGGCCCGCGCGGCATCCTGATCAACATCTCTCGCGGCTCGGTGGTGGACGAGGCGGCGCTGATCGCAGCGCTCAAGGCCAGGACGATACTGGCGGCTGGGCTCGACGTGTTCCAGAACGAACCCAGGCTTAACCCGGCGTTCCTGGAGCTGGACAACGCCACCCTGTTCCCGCATCTGGGGTCGGCATCCCAGTTTACCCGCGAGGCCATGGGCCAACTGGTGGTGGACAACCTGATGGCGTTTATCGCGGGCAAGCCGCCCAAGACACCGGTGCCGGAGACGCCGTTCAAGGGGTGGTAGAGGCGATGCTTGTTTCGCAACGTGCGCTGTTCGACATCCCGCGCGACGTGTGCTTCCTCAATGCTGCATCGTGGAGCCCGCTGCCGCTGGCGGCCCAGGAGGCTGGCCGTACCGGTGCCGCCCGAAAGGGCCGACCGTGGCTCATCGACCAGGACTTCGCGACCTCGCAGTACGAGCGGGCGAGGCATGCAGCGGCGCAGCTGATCAATGCGCAAGCGAGCGACGTGGCACTCATCCCATCGGTGTCGTACGGCCTTGCCACGGCGGCGAAGGTGTTGACCGTGCCGGCCGGGTCGCGCGTGCTCACCCTGGCCGACGACCACTCCTCACCGGTGCTGGAGTGGACGACGCGGGCCGGGCCGCAAGGCTTCACCGTCGAGACCCTGCAGCGGCCCAGCAATGGCGACTGGACGGAGGCTCTCATTGTGGCCATCGCCCGGCCTGGCGCGGCGCGGGTCGCGCTTGCCTCGGTCTCCTCGGTGCACTGGTCCGACGGGGGCATGCTCGATCTCGGCAAGGTCGCGGGCGTGCTGAGGTCATGCGGGGCCGCGTTGCTCATCGACGCAACTCAGTCCGCCGGCGTCCTGCCGCTCGATGTGTGCGCGCTCGATCCCGACTTCGTTGTGTTCCCGACTTACAAGTGGCTCGTCGGCCCTTATGGGCGCGCGTTCCTCTACGTCGCCAGGCGCCACCAGGATGGCATCCCGCTGGAACAAACGAGCTATGGTCGCCGGGACGTGCGCGCCGATGCGACCACCTACTTTGCCGACACGCGCTATGTCGACGGCGCGCGGCGCTTCGACATGGGCGAGCGCGACCATTTCATCTCGCTGGAGATGGCCTCAATCGGCATGGAGACGATGACACAGTGGGGCAACGCCGCCGTCGTGGCACGGCTCGGGGCACTTACGCAACGTATTGTCGATGGCTTGCGCGACATCGATGTCGGCGTCCCCGACGGGCACGTGCGGGCGCCGCATATTCTGAGCCTGACCTTCCCGCAGGGCCCAGCGAACCCGCTCGTGGAGCGGCTCGCCGCGCAGGGCATCTACGTAGCCCCCCGACTCGGGCGCATGCGCATCAGCCCGCATGTCTACAACGACGAGGAGGATGTCGACCGCTTCGTTGCGGCGCTGCGCGAGCTGCTTGCGCCGGGCGCCCGCCGCGTAAGCCCTGAGCGCTCGACGACCTTCAAGCGAAGTTGCGGGCGAGATGCTTGAACATGTGGCTGCGTGCTTCCGCATCCATCTCGGCCTTGAAGGTGTGCTTGTCCTTGAGTCCCTGCGCGCGCGCGGCGGCAGGGCGGGCGTTGATCTCGTCCAGCAGCCGCTTGATGTTGGGGAGCTTGGCCCAGACCTCCTCGCCCCCAAGCATATAGGGCACCATGCGGGCCCAGCCCCAGGCGGCCATGTCGACGATCGTGTAGGTGTCGCCGACGAGATAGCGGCGCGTGGCGAGGCGCTGATCGAGGATAGCGTAGTGGCGCTCGGCCTCGTATTGGTAGCGGTTGTGGGCGTAGGCCACCTTCTCCGGCGCCAAGTGTCGGAAATGCACGGCCTGCCCGGAGAACGGCCCAACCCCGGTCGCGATGAACATCAGCCACGACAGCAGCTCGCCACGGGCGGCTGGCGAAGGGAGAAACTTGCCGGTCTTTTCAGCGAGATAGAGCAGGATGGCGTTGCTGTCGAACACGGTTACATCGCCGTCAACGATAGCAGGGACCTTGCCGTTGGGATTGATCGCGAGAAAGGCAGGTGCGAACTGCTGGCCCTTGCGCGTATCGACAGGAATGGCCTCGTAGGGCAGGCCCGCCTCCTCGAGGAACAGGGCAACCTTGGTTGGATTGGGCGATCCGTTGAAGTAGAACTTGAGCATAGGCCACCTCTGCTGTGCGTTGATCCCGTCGTGGCGAAGCATAGTGGAGCGTTCTTGGGCACACCACATCCGTCGTGATACCGCGCCCGGCGCCGCCAAGCTCGGCCAGAGCGCTCAGCCAGGGAGATGGAAACACTGCGCCTCTCTGTCCTCGACCAGTCGGTTGCGGTCGTGGATCGGCCGCACGGGCAGTCGATCCGCGACACCGTCGCGCTCGCTCA
Source organism: Hyphomicrobiaceae bacterium (assembly GCA_017353825.1). GTDB lineage: Bacteria > Pseudomonadota > Alphaproteobacteria > Rhizobiales > Hyphomicrobiaceae > AWTP1-13. The sequence continues at coordinate 8,355 of JAFMSC010000095.1, forward strand.
AGTCTGCGAGACGCTGGGCTACCACCGGTTCTGGCTGTCGGAGCACCACAACCATGCCAGCATCGCTGGCTCCGCGCCCGAGATTCTCATCGCCGCCATCGCCGGCGTCACCAGGCGCATCCGTGTCGGCAGCGCCGGCGTGATGCTGCCGCACTACTCCCCGTTGCACGTCGCCGAGCAGTTCCTCGTGCTGGAGGCGCTGGCGCCAGGACGTATCGACCTCGGCCTCGGCCGTGCGCCGGGCTCGGACGGGCGCACTGCTTTCGCGCTCAACCCGCTCGCCAACCAACGCCCCAACGAGTTTCCCGCCGACGTGCGCGACCTGTTGGCGTGGGTGTCGGGGCAGCCGCTCCTCGAAGGCCACCCGTACCGGCAGGTGAAGGCCCACCCCCTGTCGAACACCGCGCCCGAGGTGTGGATGCTGGGCAGCTCAGACTACGGGGCGCAGGTGGCCGCGCACTTCGGCCTGCCCTACGCCTTCGCCTGGTTCTTCACCGACGGCAAGGGCGGCCCGGAGGCGCTCAACCTCTATCGTAGGCTCTATCAGCCCAGTGCCCGCCACCCCGAGTCACACACCGCCTTGTGCGTGTGGGCGCTGGCAGCCGACACGGAGGAGGAGGCCCGCTTCCAATTCCTCCCCCGGGCGCGGGTGCGACTGTTGCGCGACAGCGGCCGCTTCGTGCCGCTGGAGCCGCCGTCGGTGGCCGCCGCCCACCCTTATACGCAAGCTGAGCGCGCCCGCGTCGAGCGGATGCATGCCGACTCGTTCGTGGGCACCGGGCCCCACGTCGCGGAACGCATCAGGGAGCTCGCAACCCGGCTCGACGTAGAGGAGATGGTGGTCGTGACCTGGGCCTACGACGAGGGCGTGCGCCACAAGAGCTACCGCCTCATCGCCGAGGCGATGGGGCTCGGTGGGGGTCACACCCTTCGGGTTTGATCCCCGCCGGCTCGACCCCGGCCGTCAATGCTACGCAACACGACGGTGTGTGCAACTTGGCAAGCGGCGGACCCTCAGCCAGAAAAGGATCAACCATGCGCCAATGGGCTCAGACTCCCTGACCCCACGCGCCATAGGAGAAGACCCACATGTACGTGCCGCCGGCCTTCCGCGACGATGATGATGCCAGTCTCCACGCCACCATGCGCGCGGTGCGACTTTGCAGCTTCGTGACCGCCACCGCGGACGGCCTCATCGCTACGCCGCTGCCGGTCCTGCTCGATCAAACGGAAGGCCCACGCGGGGCGCTCTACGGGCATGTCGCCCGCGCCAATCCGCAGTGGCGAAGCGTGCCGGTGGGCGAGGCCATGGCCATCTTCATGGGGGCGGACGCCTATGTGACGCCGTCGTGGTATGCCACCAAGCAAGCGACCGGGAAGGTCGTGCCCACCTGGAACTACATCGCCGTACACGTCTACGGCCGAGTGGAGTTCTTCGACGACACAGAGAGGCTCCTCGACCTCGTCACGCGGCTCACCGATCTTAACGAAAGAGCCCGCCCCGAGCCCTGGGCAGTGACGGACGCGCCGGCGGACTTCATAAAGGCGCAGTTGCGCGATATCATCGGCATACGCATGTCGATCGCCCGCATCGAGGGCAAGCGTAAGCTGAGCCAGAACCGCAGCGCCAAGGACCGCGCTCGCGTGGCCGCCGGCCTCGCCGGCAGCGAACGCCCGTCGGACCAAGCCATCGCCGCGCTCATTCCAAAGTAGCCAAGCCATTCCGAAGTCGGCAACTAAGCCGGATCGAGCCCCGCACACTCGGACCCGACGTTCGAGGCTCTTCGCGGGCGAGCTTGGGTTCTCGGTGCCCCGACCAACCTTCCTACAGCCACCCCTTGCGCTTGAAGTAAAGCCAGGGGATCACGGCGGAGATCACCATCAGGGCGAGGGCCATGGGATAGCCGAAGGCCCAGCTGAGCTCGGGCATGTGCTGGAAGTTCATACCATAGATGGTGCCGACCAACGTCGGCGGCATCAGGGCGACAGCCAACACCGAGAAGATCTTGATGATGGTGTTCTGCTCATTGTTGATCATGCCGAGCGTGGCGTCGAGCAGGAACGTGATCTTGGCCGATAGGTAGCCGATGTGGTCGGCGAGCGAGTGCACGTCGAGTTGCGCCGTCCTGACCCGTGCCCTGAGCAGCTTGTCGTCGCCACGCTCGGTCATCACATGTCCCAGGTAGGTGAGGAGCCGGCCCAGCGTCAGCAGGCTTTCGCGCGATCTTGAGGTGAGGTCGCCCTCACGGCCGATGGCCCTGATGCTCACGTCGAAGCGGAGCGAGCGCGTGCGCTCGCCGCCCTTGATGCCGAAGATCGACTGGGAGAGCTTGTCCACCTCGGCCTGGGTGCGCTCCACGCGGTCGGCTTCGCGATCGATGATGGCCTCCAAGAGGCCGACGAGCACCGCCGGGCCGCTCGCGCACGGGGCGTCACGCTTCTGTACGCGCGAGATGTACACCTTGATGCCGCGCGGCTCGGCGTAGCGAACGGTGATGACGCGGCTGCCGGCCAGAATGAACGTGACCGGCGAGGCGATCAGCGGCTCGTTCGGCGCGTCCGGCTGGACCAGTACGACGGCCGTCATGTAGTGCGCTCCGCCCTCCTGATAGAGCCGGCTGGAGGCCTCGATCTCGGCCATCTCTTCCCGCGTCGGCACGGCGATGCCGACGGCCTGCTCGACCAGCAGGTCCTCCTCCTTGGTGGGGTTGAGGAGGGCGATCCAGACCGTGGCGCCGTTGATGGCCTG
>JAFMSC010000421.1 GCA_017353825.1 Hyphomicrobiaceae bacterium
ATTATAACTGGCAGGCTGCCAGCCGGGAATTCCTCATGGAGCACGCCGCCCGCGGCGACCGCGAGGCGGCCGAGATCCTCAGGGGATTGCTTCTTTCCGAGCGGCCTGAGGAGGGGGGGGCGGCTGACGCGGGCGTGCGCGTCGCCATCGGTATCTGCACGGCCAGGCGGCCGTTCATGCTCATGCGCTGCTTGGAGGCGCTGGCCGCGCAAATCCTACCCCGGGGGACCGAGCTCGACATTGTTGTAGTGGACAACGAGCCCGCTCCCAACAATCGCCGGCAGGTGGGGCTTTTCGCCACCCGCTGCCCCTTTCCGGTGCATTATATTCACGAGCCGAGGCGCGGAATCCCGCAGGCGCGTAACGCCGTCCTGAAGAAGTGCCGAGAGCTGGATGTGGACTGGGTGGCCTTCACAGATGACGACTGCTGGGCCAGCCCGGCGTGGCTGGAGGGCCTGCTGCAGGCCGCCGCCCGCCACCAAGCCGACGTGGTCTACGGCTGCCGCGAGCTGCTGTTCCCGCTGTCATCACCGTTCTGGGTGACGCGCCGCGAGTCGTCCCGCTACAAGGATGGGCAGAGCCTTCCCTATGCCTCGACTCATAACGTGGTGTTTGCCGCCGGGCTGATTCGCGATGGCGCCGTGGCAGGCCTGCAGTTCGATGAACGTCTGATGCACGGGGAGGATACCGACTTCTTCCACCGCGCTGCTCTGCGCGGCGCCCGCATCGTCTACGCGCGCGATCCCCTGGTGCTGGAGACGGTGGCGCCGGAGCGGGCGACGCTCAACTATCAGGCCAAGCGGGCCTATCACTACGGCGCCAGCCGTAGCCGGTTTTGCTGGCGCCACAAGGGCGTTGCCGGCGTGGCGCGGGAGCTCGCTGGCCGCTTCCTTCTCCAAACGCCCCTGGCCCTCGCCCGCCTGCTCACCGCGCTGCTGGTGTGGCCGTTCAGCATGCTTGTATTCAAGCGCCTCGTGCTCAAGGGCACGGCACGATTGGCAGGTGCCGCGGGCGCCGCGGCCGGCCTGTTCGGCTTTGCCCGCAACCCGTACGACCGCATTGACGGGTACTGAGCCCCGCGCCCTTCCATCGCCTGTCGCGCCACGCGATCTTTGGGCCTTACCGCCCGCCGCTCACGCTCCTGGACCGCGTTCTGCGGGACACCCAGCGGGCGTCTCAGCCGTTCCCTCCGCCTCGCTCGACACTGAGACGGCGCCTGGGATCCAGCGCGCGCTCAGAGCGCTGATCAAGGCGCGCAGGACGCTGGTAAATCGCGCACCGCCCCGCCACCATCTTGCACGCCGGCTTTCATCCACGTCATGGAAGGTGGGCTTAGTGGACTTGGGCTCGCACCGCGAGCTCCTGCGCGCAACGGGGCGTGGGCGCGGCTCTGCAAGCAGCAACTCAAGGGCGCGGGCGCCCCTAAGTGTCTCGGGCCGGGGACTGTCACCTTTGGCCGACAGAGGAATCCCGCTACTCGTCGGTCGATGGCGGTCCACTGGCCACACTCGCTGAGCCGCGCGCCCCGGCGCCGCGTATAGACGCTTGATCGCCGCGGCGGGCTGTTGCTACAACGCGCTCCGCTCGTCGCTAAACAGGCGCGCTTGCGTTCGACAGGCGCGCCTTCGTCGTTCGGAGTGTGTGGATGTCGATTCGGCTCTGTGCAATTGCCTTGGGCGCGGTTGCTCCCGTGCTCTTCGGCGTCCAGGCCCTGCTGGCGCAGGACGACCCGCGTAAGCGCACGGATATTGACAAGGATCTCGCGGAACAGCTCTACCGCGAGCAGGAGGCGCGCCGCGGCTGCAAGGTCTCGATCTGCGAGGCCGCACGCACCAAGACGGCGCAGGGCGACAACATCGCCTGCAAGGTGGTGAAGACCTGGCCCGAGATCGACCTTAAGACCAAGGTACTCAAGGGCGCCATGGAGTGGCCGTTCGGCAATGCGCAATGCGAGGCCGCCATCACCGTCGACCGCAAGTTATTGGTCGCGGCCGTGTCGGAGGCCAAGTACGAGGCCAAGATCGGCAAGCACGACGTGTCCTGCCAATTGTACACCAAGGACGGCAAAGGCAAGCACGCCCTCACCTTCACCATCGAACCGGTCGTGACCTTCGAGAATGGCAAGGCGGTCAAGGCGGCGCTGCACTGGAGCAATGTCGGCGGAACCACCATCGCCAAGTCTGCGGCCTGGTCGGCAACCGCGGTCGACAACACGTTCAACGTCCTGCAAGGCGCCGTGGTCGACAGCATCAACGAGTTCTTTGGCCCGGGCTGCGACCAGGCTCTCAAGAAGTAGGGGCGCCCGGGGACGGCCGTGCGCCGGGCATGCCTCATGACGCGTAGCCGACGCGATGGTTGGAAATCTTCGCGACCGCCATGTTGGCTGCGAGAACGAGGGCTGCGCCGATCAAGGTAGCCAGCAGTCGATCAATGAGCGTACCCACCTCGATCAGTGCACCTGCACTCAGAAGCAGGATGATCAGCAGCGTCATGCTGGCCGTGTACATGAGATAGTTCTGCGCACGCAGCCAGGAACCGAAGGCTGCAAGCGCGCCGGCCAGTAGCGCCAGTCCCCAGCCTGGGAGGAGCCGGCCCAGCAGCAGGGCCGTCGCTGCCACCCCGACCGCAGCGCCGACCGAGCGCTGCATGGTTCTTGTCGGAATAGGCTCCAGCGACCGTTGGCAGAGAATCGCCACCGTCACCGCGATCCAAAGGAGATGGTGGTCCGGCCAGGCAGCGCGAAGGACCCCGGCCGCGGCCAGACTCGGCACCAGCCTCAGGGCAAATTGCCAACCGGCGAGCGTCTTGAGCGAGGCTATCCAGCGCCGATATTTCCGCGCAGACGACGCCGTTCGGTCGGGCTCACTCGCCCGGTCCGAGCTCCAACCGGCGGGTCGCAACAGCGATCCCAAGCCGAAAGCCACGAGCGATGTCCACAGCGCTCCGGAGAGCAAGAGGGCAAAGATTGCCGCTCTGGGTCCACCGTTCTCCATGGTGCTGAGCGATATGACGAGAATGACAATGAACCGCCCGGTTGCGACGGCGAGCGGATGACTGTAGCCGCCGATTGTGGCTGCTAATCCAGCCAGAGCGACAATGCCGACGTCTGTCCAGCCGCGATGGCCTGCGATGAGGGCAGCCGCGGCGGACGCCGACATCACCGCCGCGAACATCTTCGCGAGCGCTCCGATCTTGTCCCTGGCGCCGCCTCGCATGCCCACCCCGCGCGCGAGAAGGGCTCCAAGCCCTGCCGCGAGCCCAAGCTGCAAGTGTCCCGACGTGGCGCCGAGTAGGACGGGCACAGCCATCCCGAGCGCCGCGGCCAGGATGGCCGCAACGTCGGGCCGCTCGCGCGTCCAGTGCAAGCTCTCCCCCAGATGCGCCTTGACGCCCATCCCGGCCTCGTTCTCGTGCGCAGGGGAAATTCCGCGATATGCATATCATATGTGACCGCCCGAATGAGAAGCAATGCGTATCAATGCCGGGCTAGACGAAGACGAGGGCAGCATCCCGTGATCGACAGCGCGTAGGCCAACTTGAACGCCAGGGCTGTACTACGGGCTCTTTGGTGGTGGCGGGTATGGGATCTTGAGATATCGCCCCCCCAGCTGAGCCAGTTGCCCGACGTAGCAACCCGCCCCTCAAGCCCGACGTGCGCACGGCCTCATCCATGGGTGGCCGTGAGGTGAGTCACATGGACGATGCTCCGCATGAACGGCGACATGGGAAGACGGCGTTAGGACCCGTCCATAAATAAGGAAGTCAATTGCGTCTTTGCCGAGGTGCGATCGTGTAGTTCCAGTCGCCATGGAAGGTGTG
>JAFMSC010000422.1 GCA_017353825.1 Hyphomicrobiaceae bacterium
TTGCCACTGGTGTAGAGCAGGTTGAGCACGTCAGGGTACGCATCGAGGCCGCCCTGGCGCACGTCCTCGCGGATCTTGAGCCGGCCCTCTTTGTACCACGCCCCGAGCTGCGCGATGGCCACCGGCACCCGGTCAGCCCAGTCGAACACGATGAGGCCTTGCAACTTGAGGCGCTGGGTGAGCACGTAGCGCAGGTTCTTGGGCGCCTGCGGCGGCTCGGTCGCGTTGTAGCCGGAGATGAGGCCGCACAGCGGGATGCGGCCGAATCGGTTCATCTGAGCGAGCACCGTGTCAAGGATGTCTCCGCCGACGTTTTCGAAATACACGTCGATGCCATTGGGAGCGGCCGCCCTGAGATCAGCGGCGAGGTTGCCGGCCTTGTAGTCGACGCAGGCGTCGAAGCCGAGTTCCTCCTTCACGTAGCGGCACTTCTCCGGCCCGCCGGCGATGCCCACCGCGCGGCAGCCCTTGATCTTGCTGATCTGGCCCACCACCGAGCCCACCGCGCCGGATGCGGCCGAGACCACCACCGTTTCGCCGGGCTTGGGCAGGCCCACGTCAAGGAGGCCGAAGTAGGCGGTCCAGCCGGGCATGCCGAGACCGCCGATCCAGCGTTCCAGCGGCGCCTGCGCAGGGTCCACCTTGACCACCCGCTCGCCGTTTGAGAGGGCGTACCGCTGCACACCGAATAGGCCCATCACGGCGTCGCCCGGCTTGAAGCCCGGGTTGTTGGACGCCTCCACGGCGCCGACGGCGTAGGCGCGCATGACTTCGCCAAGCGCCACCGGCGGCACGTACGAGCGGCCCTCGTTCATCCAGCCGCGCATGGCCGGATCGAGCGATATGTAGTCGATCAGGACGCGGAACTCGCCGGCACCAGGCTCAGGCACCGGGCCATCCTCGATGGTGAAGTCCTCGCGCCTGACCATGCCTACGGGCCGGCGTGCCAGTCTCACTACGCGGTTGCTCATTGGGGCCCTCGCCTCCCTTGTTTCGTCGTATCCCACAAATCATCGGCCTCCGCCGCGCAAAGGGTCAAGCCGTCAGCCCTTTATAGGATACGCGACCATCCCCGTTGTCGGCTGTTGCTGGGTGCTCAGGTGTGCGCGTTCCGGGCTTGACGCGGCGGGCGCCGTCGCTAGACCCGTCTTGCCCATGCTCAAGTCCTGAGTCTGTTCATGACCGACGCGCGCTCCGACGCCAGGCCCCGCAGAGTGCTGCGGCCACGTGATGCGGCGACCTTGATCATCGTCGATACCGCCAGCGGCGAGCCGCGCGTCCTCCTAGGGCGGCGGCGCGAGGACTTGGTGTTCATGCCCGGCCGCTACGTGTTCCCGGGAGGCCGGGTGGACCCTTCCGATCGGAAGGTCGCCGTGGAGCACGATCTGGCGCCCGGCAACATCGAGAACCTGATGGTCGCCATGAAGGGCAACCGTACCGCGGCGCGGGCGCGCGCCTTGGCGCTGGCGGCCGTGCGCGAGACCTTCGAGGAGACCGGCATCCTGATCGGCGCCCCCTTGCAGCCGGCGCCTCCGCCCAAGGCGCGAGCCTGGCAGCAATTCTTCGCCCTTGGCTTCCGGCCTGCGCTCACGCAGCTCACCTTCTTTGCGCGCGCCATCACACCTCCAGGGCGGCCGCGGCGCTACGACACGCGCTTCTTCTGCGTGGCGGCGGAGGCCATCGCGCACAGGGTGGCGGTGGGCGACGGCGAGCTGTCCGACCTCGAATGGCACACCATCGAGCAGGCGCGCGGGCTCGACTTGCCCAACATCACCCGGGTGGTACTGGAGGATCTGGGCGAGCGCATTGCGGCGGGTGCGCTGCAAAAATGCGATATGCCTGTTCCCTTCTATCATCGCCGTAACGGCAATTTCCACCGGGACCTGATCGGGGCGGACACGCGCCTTGACTCGTGAGGTTGCGCGGATAGAGTGCGCCCCACTCAACGTACCGGATCAACACGGGCGGCCGAACCCATGGCGAAACCCACGACGCAAAAGATCAAGCTGCTCAGCTCAGCGGGCACGGGCTTCTTCTATGTGACGAAGAAGAACCCAAGGACGGCCACCGATAAGATCAGCTTCCGCAAGTACGACCCGATCGCGCGCAAGCACGTGGTCTTCAAGGAAGCCAAGATCAAGTAGCGCTCAAGAGCGCTTCAGAGCCCCCTCCCCGCGGGGAAACCAGCCGCCAGCGCAGCCTTTGGCATGCTCACACGGGCGCCCTGTTGTATCGGCGGTGGTGGGTGGGGCCGGCGCCAGGACTGACTTCGGCAGCGGGGTAGAAGTCCGAGCAGCCCTGGCACCGGCCTGCCAAGTCCGGACCAAAGAGGGCGTTGGTCATCGACCTGGCGATCGATCGGCCCTGCGCGGCATTTTAAGAGGAGGCCACTCCTTACCGCCTGAGGCCGATCATCACCTCACGGCATCAGGAGATGCGGCGGACCTGAAATGTCCGTGAGGATCTGGATTTGGTGGATGAGTGGCATCTGGTGTGCCACCGGTAGCGGTTGTCCCTCCTCCCGCTTAGCGTTGCCGTCTGAGCAAAGCAGATTGCCGAGGCCTTGGCAATAGTGGGTTAGAATTCCAATGACTTACAGGGCACCCTTGCTGCCGTGTCGCGCGCTGCGCCAGTCGTCGATGTGACACTCCTGCGGCAGCTTCGCGAAGCCTCAAGCCTTTGAACGAGCTTTAGGATTAGTCCCAATGTGACCGATGAGCGCGTTGCAAATGAAGTCCAACCTCGTGCCCTACGCCTCGCCCAGATGGCGGCGCACGGCGTCGAGGAAGGAGGCGATGGAGATGGGCTTGGAGATGTAGGCCTCGCATCCACCGCGCCGGATCCGCTCCTCATCGCCCTTCATGGCGAAGGCCGTGACGGCGATCACTGGGATGTCCGCCAGCTCCTCGTCGTCCTTCAGCCATTTGGTGACCTCCAGCCCCGACACCTCGGGCAGCTGGATGTCCATGAGGATCAGGTCGGGCCGCTCATCGCGCGCCAGCCGAAGCGCCTCCATGCCGCTGCGCGTCTGCAGCGTGCGGTAACCGTGGGCCGCAAGCAGATCGTGGAAGAGCTTCATGTTGAGCTCGTTATCCTCAACGATCATCACGGTCTTCGGCAGGCGGCGCGCCTTAAACCGGCGATCCGCGTAGGCGCTGTTGGTTTCGTAGTAGGTCATGTTTCCAGCCAGCCCGCGTTACGCACCCGCATCGGTCTTGCAACCGATTCTGCAGGCGCCCCGAAGGCACTCTGCTTCAGAATGCCTAACCAACTGTTTATGGTGCCGGGACGGCTGTGCCAGATAAGTGGAGCGAGTGGAGCCGTGCTGCGATTGGGCATCGACCTTGGCGGCACCAAGATTGCCGGCATCGCGGTGGCACCGGGTGGGGCCGTGGTCGCGAGGCACCGGATCACGACCCCCCGTCACGACTACGCCGCCACGCTCGGCGCCATCGGCGAGATGGTCGGCTGGCTCGAGACGGCCGCGGGCGGGCGCGGCACGGTGGGCGTGGGCATGCCGGGGTCCGCGGCGCCTGTCGGTGATATGGTGCAGAACGCCAATTCCACCTGGCTCAACGGTCGACCCTTCGCGCGCGATTTGGAGGCTCGGCTGGGGCGGCAAGTGCGCCTCGCCAACGACGCCAACTGCTTTGCGCTCTCGGAAGCCATCGACGGCGCGGCGGCCGGCGCCCCGTCCGTATTCGGCGTCATCCTCGGCACCGGCTGCGGCGGCGGCTTGGTGTTCGGCGGCAGCCTGATCGACGGCCCGCTCGGCATCGCTGGCGAGTGGGGCCACAACCCGCTGCCGTGGGCAGC
>JAFMSC010000096.1 GCA_017353825.1 Hyphomicrobiaceae bacterium
GCCAGGCCCGCGCCATCTAGGCACACCCCACCGCGACCCGATAATCGAACGCGCGAACTCGCCAAAACGGGCGACGGTTTCGGTCCAGTGCATGGCAGACTCTGATCCACCGCAAACTGCAGCTCGGCAGTCTTATCGGCAGATCAGCACCGGCACCGTGCTGAGCGCAAGCACGCGTGTGGCCTGGCTCCCCAGGATGAGCTTCGACAGGCCGCGCCGCCCGTGCGAGGCCATCACAATCAGGTCGCAGCCCTTGTCCTTAGCGGTGGCGATGATCCCTTCCGCCGGGAAGTCGCTCGCGTGCACTGTCTCACACGCGACACCGGTGTCCTTGGCCGCGCCGGCCACGCGGGCAAGGATGTGCGTGGCGTGCGCCGCGGCGGCCTTCTCGTAGTCCGCGATCGGGAACGTCAGCGCGGGGTCGCCTATCACCATCGCCGACCAGGGCTCGGTTACGGTTACCGCCGTCACCCGGGCGTCGAGAGCCTTGGCGAGGGCGATGCCCGCGGTCACCGCGCGGCTCGCCAGCTCCGAGCCGTCGGTGGCAATGAGGATGTGCTTGTACATGCCGATCTCCTGGATCCCGATCTCCTGGATCCCCGACTGGGTCCCCGACTCGTGCAGGGCGGCGATAGCAGGCGGGCTCGGCGCCTGGCAGGCACCTCTGTCGCCGCCTCATCCCGTCCTGACGATCACGCGTCGGCTGCCGTTCGTGATGACGGCATGAGGATCGCAACGGCGCCCGTCCGCCTTGATCAGCATCAACAGCGATCCACCGGGCGGCCGCGCCGGGCAAATCACCGTCAGTGGCCGCACTCCATGCCCTTGCTGCGCGTCAAGGCAACAGGAGCACCCGGACACCATTAATGACGGGCCGAGCGCAAGAGATTCAAGAGATTCTGCCGCGACCCATTTCTTCCGGTCAGCCGGCTGTCTCTTCTCGATGGCGACGCGGTCGACAGCATCGCCAACGCGCGGCTGCGGAGCCGCTTGTGCGGGCATCCCCAGTTCGTGGTACGTGCCGGTCGTTGTCGTTGGTCGTAACGTCGTCCTCGGCTACACCGTTCAGACCATGGGTGTCGAGATCCTGAGCGGCGGCGCCGTAGTCGCGCGACCCCGGATTTTGAGGCTGCCACCGAAAGAGCATGGCCATCGTCAACTCACTTATGAACCCCCGCGTGATCAATCTGTTCCTGGCGGGCGATGTCATGACCGGGCGGGGCATCGATCAGGTGCTCCCGCATCCCGGTGATGCCCGGATCTACGAGAGCTGCGCCAAGTCTGCGTGTGACTACGTGGCGCTCGCCGAGCGCGTCAACGGCCCGATCGCGAGGCCGCTGGCCTTCGGCGACATCTGGGGCGACGCGTTGACCGAGCTTGAGCGCAGGAGGCCGGATGCCCGCATCGTCAATCTCGAGACGGCCGTCACCCAAAGCCCTGAGCCGGAGCCGAAGGGCGTCAACTACAAGATGAACCCCGCCAACGTTGGCGCGATCACTGAGGCGGGCATCGAGTGCTGCGTTCTCGCCAACAACCACGTGCTCGATTGGGGATGTTCGGGCCTGATCGAGACGCTCACCACGCTGGAGCAGGCGGGTGTGCACCTGGCCGGCGCCGGCCGCGATCAGGCGTCTGCGGCAGCCCCTGCAATTATCCCCGTTGGCACGGCTCGTGTTCTCGTCTATGCCCTCGCGTCGCCCACGAGCGGGGTGCCCGCCACCTGGGCCGCCGGTGCGCACAAGCTGGGCGTCAACCTGCTTCCAAGCCTTTCGGAAACGTGCGCGCAGGTCATTGCTGAGGAAATTCACGGGACCAAGCGGCCGGGCGACATTGTCGTCGTCTCGATCCATTGGGGCCCCAATTGGGGCTATGCCGTCCCGGACCAGCAGGTTGGCTTCGCGCATCGCCTCATCGACAGCGGCGCCGCCGACGTGATCCATGGCCACTCGTCGCATCACGTTAAGGGCATCGAGGTCTACCGCCAGAAGCTTATTCTCTATGGCTGCGGAGACTTTATCAACGACTACGAGGGCATCAGCGACCACGAGGAATTCCGCGATGATCTGGTGCTCATGTGTTTCCCGACGGTGCGTTGTGCAGATGGCACGCTCGCCGACCTCAACATCGTGCCTCTGCAAATCCGCAACATGCGCCTCCACCGTATTTCGCTGGCCTCCACACGCTGGCTTGCCGACACATTGAACCGGGAGGGCAAGGGATTGGGAAACGGCATTACGATCGGCCCTGACCAGGTGTTGAGGCTGGTGCGAGTTGAGGCACGCGAAACCCGGCCCCCACGGCGCGTGGAGTGACCGCCGGCATGGTTTGGTGGGGTCAGCCGGAGCGCCCGGACAACTCGAAGGCGCCCGGCACAGCCCAGGCCTTGTGTGCTCGACCGTTTCGTCGTGGGCCCTACCGCATCGTCATCTCCGCCGGCGGCATCGCCCGAACGTCAGGGCCAGGCCGGCGCGCGCCGAGAAGCCCACACCGTTCTGCTGGTAGACGGCCGTGCTCGAGGCCAAACCGGCATTGACGGCGTGTTCAAGACTGCGCTGTTGAGGGTGTACTGGTCGAAAAGATCAGCCCGGACATAGGCCTCGACGCCTCCCTGATGGCGGACCGGGCAAAGCTCACCTGGATGAGCGCTGACCGCGACTCGGCCAATACGCGGGCAGCCATGCGGCGTCGCGCTTGCCCCAGCCTTCCTGGGCCGCCTGATCGTAAATGGCGAGCACGCTCTCGACGACCGGCAGCGTTGCGCCTCGCGTCTTGGCCTCCGTCAGGATCGTCATAAGGTCCTTCCGGACTAGGTCGACATCAAAGGTAAGGGCGCCGGTGTCGTTGCCGTCGAGCGCCGCTGCGATGGCCGGCCCGCGGGTCTTGAGCACGTTGGGGCCCCCGGATGTCTCCGACAGGAACTCCATCAGCCAGGCATTGTCCAGGTTGAGATGTCGGCACATGAGATAAGCCTCCGCCAGCGCCTGGTAGTACACGAGCAGCGGCAGGTTGAGCGCGAGCTTCAGGCTGGCGCCGGCACCGACCGGCCCAACCAGCTCCACGCGCCTGCACAGCTGATCGAGGATCGGCCTGGCCTTCTCGAAGTCATCCTGTCGGGCTCCGACCACGCCCAACAGTCTGCCCTGGCGTGCCGGCCCGACGGTGCCGCCCACCGGGCACTCGACGAAGATGCCGCCTTTGGCGCACACCTTCTCGGCCAGCGCCACCTGGTGTTGCGGCTGCACCGTGCTCATCTCGACGAATAGCTTCCCTTTCCCCACACCGGCCAGGAGCCCATCGGGACCCTCGTAAACGGCGGCCAGTGCATCGCGGTTGGTGAGAACGGTGACGGCCGCCTCGACTTCAGCGGCAAGCTCCGCCGGCGTGCCAGCGACGTTGGCACCGGCATCGGCCAGGGACTTCACCTTGTCCGGCGTCCGGTTCCAGACCGTCACCGCGTGCCCCACCTCGATGAAACGGGCGGCAATGGCCCCGCCCATGCGGCCGACACCCGCAACACCGATGCGCATTCCTCGCCTCCTGAGCTGATTTGCATTGGCAAGTCTGTCTTAGCGCACAACGGCGGCCTTCGAACACTGCCTCGCAAGCGCCGATATCCGGGGATCGCCAGATCGAGGGGCGAGCAAGAGATTCATTTGCGCTCGGACGGCGCCGCCCATAGTTTGTCGTCGCGTGCAGCCGCCCATGAGGAGGCGGCACGCGAGGGAGGATCGAATGCGAGCCCGGAGCAGCGCGCGGCTAGAGGCTGCGCCCAGCAATGCTGCGGAGTCGTCAGGCAGTTCCGAGGTGCGCGATGGCATGCGCATCCATTGGGACGTGCCCGTAGCGATGGACGACGGCGCGGTACTCAATTGCGATATCTTTTGCCCTGTGAAGGAGGGGCGCTATCCGGTGATCCTGAGCTACGGCCCTTACGCCAAGGGCCTTGCCTTCCAGGACGGCTACCCCAGCGCCTGGGAGCGCATGGTACGCGAGCATCCCGACGTTACCGCCGGGTCCAGCAACAAGTACCAGAGCTGGGAAGTTGTGGATCCTGAGAAGTGGGTACCCCACGACTACGTATGCGTGCGCTTTGACTCGCGCGGCTGCGGCACCTCGCCGGGCTTCATCGATCACTTCTCGCCGCGCGAGACCAAGGACTTCTACGATTGCATCGAGTGGGCTGCTGCTCAGCCCTGGTCGAACGGCAAAGTTGGCCTCGCCGGGATCTCCTACTATGCCATCAACCAATGGCACGTGGCCTCCCTGCAGCCGCCACATCTTGCCGCCATGTGCATTTGGGAGGGCGCCGCGGACTGGTACCGCGACATGACCCACCACGGCGGCATTCTCTCCACCTTCTGGCAGAACTGGTATGACATGCAGGTCAAGACCGTGCAGCACGGCGCCGGCTCGCGCGGCGGACGCAGCCGGGTGCACGGGGGCCCGGTGTGCGGGGCTGAAACGCTCTCTGAGGCGGAGCTGGAGCGCAACCGCTGCGAGCTTGGCCGCGAGATCCGCGAGCATCCATTCGACGATCCTTATCACAAGGAGCGGTCGCCGATCTGGTCGAAGGTGAAAGTGCCGTTCCTGTCGGCAGGCAACTGGGGCGGCCAGGGCCTGCACCTGCGTGGCAACATCGAGGGTTTCGTGCGAGCCGCTTCAAGGCAGAAATGGCTTGAGCTACACGGCCTGGAGCACTGGACGCATTTCTACACGGACTACGGGCGCAAGCTGCAGCTCGCCTTCTTCGACCATTTCCTCTACGGCAAGGACAACGGCTGGGACCGGGAGCCGAGCGTCCGCCTGCAGGTGCGCTACCTCGATCGCTTCGTGCCGCGCGCCGAGAAGGAATGGCCGCTCGCACGCACCAAATGGACCAAGTTTCATCTCGATCCTGACAACGGGGCTCTGCAGCGCGAGAAGACCACGCGTACGGCATCGCTGCGCTTCGAGGCGATGGGCGACGGCGTCACGTTCCTGACACCGCCGCTGCAAGCCGAGACGGAAATCACTGGCCCCTCGGCGCTCAAGCTGTTCATCTCCTCTTCTACCAGCGATGCCGACCTGTTTATCGTGTTGCGCGCGTTCGGTCCTGACCTGAAGGAGGCGGTGTTCCAGGGCGCTATCGACCCGCATACCCCAATCGGCCAGGGCTGGCTCAGGGCCTCGCACCGCAGGCTCGACGAGCGGCTCTCTAGGCCGTACCGCCCCTACCACACCCATGACCGGCGCCAGCCGCTCAAGCCCGGGGAGGTGGTGGAACTCGACATCGAGATCTGGCCCACCTGCGTTGTGTTGCCCGCGGGATACCGCATCGGCGTGACGATTCGCGGCAAGGATTACGCGTATCCGGGTGCCAGCGGCGGGCGGCTGTCCAACTTCAAGAACGAGCTGACGGGCTGCGGCCCGTTCCTGCACGACGACACCCGCGACCGTCCGCCCGGTCTGTTCGGTGGGACTACGACGCTGCACTTTGGTCGGGGCCGCCAGCCATATCTCCTGCTCCCCGTCGTTCCGCCGCACAAGGCCGGCGGGAACGGGAGCAAGCTCAAGAAGGCTGCAAACCAACGATGACCGAAGGGCTGAGACGCACGAGGACCACGGTCGAACCCAAGGTGTCCTCGAGCCAGCATCGCGACGGGCCGCGATGCTGGCTCGATCGACATCGCGGGTCCCGACGTGTGATTTGCGACAAGGCTTGCGGGTCGGGCGATGATGCTCGTCAATGAGTGATGCCGCTCTCGCCATAGGGCAACCATCGATGGCGAGGCCGGCGGCGCAACCTTCTGCGCCAGGCCGCAAGGAGCTTTGGTCCACATGGCGGACGCAATAGGGGCGGACGCAATAGGGGCAGCGGGGCCCGTAGCTGCACCGACGCCGCATCGAGAGTCGGGTTGGCGCAGGGTGCTGCGCACCCTATTGCCATTCATCGTCGTCGCTGGAATATGGGAGGCGGTCTCTCATTCTGGCCTCTTCCACCCGCGGCTGTTTCCGACCATTGAGGCCGTTGCCGCCCAATTCGTGCGCCTGACGGTTTCAGGCGTGCTGCCGTATCATGCCGCCGGTACGCTGACGCGGCTTGCGGCAGGCTTCGCGCTCGCCGCGGCGGTCGGTATCGCCATCGGGATAGTCATGGGCCGGTGGAAGCTCGCCGAGGACACCCTCCTGCCGCCCGTCAGCGTGGCCGCGCCCATTCCCGGCATTGCCTACGCCCCGCTTTTTCTCTTGTGGTTCGGACCAGGCAACGCATCCACGGTGCTGCTCGTCGCCTTCGTGTCGTCCTTCCCGGTCGTTTTCAATACCTGGACCGGGGTGAAGTCGGTCAGGGAGGTTTGGCTGCGCTCGGCCGTCGCCATGGGCGCCGGCGGCTGGCGCCTGTTTCTCAAAGTCGTGCTGCCAGGCGCGCTTCCGTTCATCCTGACGGGGCTGCGGCTGGGGCTCGCGCAGGCATGGCGCATTCTCGTGGGGGTGGAGATGCTCGCCGCGGTGCCGTGGGGTTTGGGGTGGATGATCTTCGGCGCGCGCGAGTTTCTCAATACCGATGTGATGTTGGCTGGCGTCGCGGTGATCGGGGCGATCGGGCTGGCTCTGGAGAAGGGCGTGTTTGAGCGCCTGGAGCGCTTAACCGTCGTACGCTGGGGAATGATGACATGAGCGCTTCCGAAACCGCACGGTCGCGCTATCGCTCGCTCGTCGCGCTGGCTGTGATGGCGGGCGCCTACGAGGGCCTGGCACGTAGCGGAGCGTTTCCATCGGCTTTGCTGCCGACGCTCCCGGCAGTCGCCGAAGCCCTGTTGATGGGGGTGGCGGATGGCACGCTCCTGAGGCACGCGGCCAGCACGCTCTATCGCGTCCTCGTTGGCCTGGGCCTCGCCGTTTTGGTCGGGGTGCCGCTTGGCGTGCTGATGGGCCGGTTGCGCGCTGTGGAGAGCTTCGTTCTCCCGCTTGCGAGCGCCCTGATGCCCATCCCGTCGCTCGCCTGGGTTCCGGTGTTCATCCTCTGGTTCGGACTCGGCAATGCCACCGCCATCGGCATCGTCGTCTACGCGGCATTGTTCCCGATGCTCCTCAATGCCTGGTCGGGCGTGCGTTCGGTGAACCCGCTGTGGCTGCGTGCAGGCGGCTCCATGGGCGCCGGGCCAGCCGACCTGTTCCGCAAGGTGATCATTCCCGGCTCATCGCCGTTCATCATTGCCGGCCTGCGCCAAGCGTTCATGCGGGCGTGGATTGCGGTGGTGGGGGCGGAGATGCTCGCGGCTTCCGACTGGGGCCTCGGGTGGGTCATCTTCGACGCCAAGGAATTCCTCAAGGCCGACACGATGCTCGCCTCCCTC
Organism: Hyphomicrobiaceae bacterium; assembly: GCA_017353825.1. Classification (GTDB taxonomy): domain Bacteria; phylum Pseudomonadota; class Alphaproteobacteria; order Rhizobiales; family Hyphomicrobiaceae; genus AWTP1-13. The sequence continues at coordinate 7,335 of JAFMSC010000096.1, forward strand.
GCCGTCATCGGCCTCCTCGGTTTCGCTTTCGAGCGGTGGGTGTTCGGCGCGCTGGAGCGCGCCACGGTTCAGCGCTGGGGCATGGTGCGTGCGGGCAAGGGGTGAGCCGCCGTCGTTTGCGGCAGACCTATCGAATGTTCGGCATTATTCTCGCGACACAGCCAAGGGAAAAGCCTGCCTGCGCCGCCCCCGCGGCGTGCGAGCCGTCAGGGAGGACACCGGTGCCCTATATCGAGGTCTATGAGGTTTCGCACGCCTACGACACGCCGAGCGGGCGTGTCGCCGGTGTCGTCGGGGTAAGCTTCGGCATCGAGCCTTCCGAGTTCCTATGCCTGGTCGGCCCCAGCGGCTGCGGCAAGTCGACCTTGCTCAATATCATCGCCGGCTTCCTTTCGCCCACAAGCGGCGAGGTTCGCATCGGCGGCAGGGTCGTCACCGGCCAAGGACTCGACCGCGGCGTCGTATTTCAGGATTTCGCGCAGCTCTTCCCCTGGCGCACCGCGCTGCGCAACGTTGCCTTCGGGCTTGAGATGAAGGGCGTGCCGAAGAACGAGCGCGAAGAGATCGCAATGGAGCAACTGAAGCTGGTGAAGCTCGAGAAGTTTGCGCACGCCTACCCGCACCATCTGTCCGGAGGCATGCAGCAGCGGGTCGCCATCGCGCGGGCCCTTGCTTACAACCCCGGCGTGCTCCTGATGGACGAGCCGTTCGCGGCGCTCGACGCGCTCACCCGTGACGACATGCAGCGCCTGCTCTCGGACGTGTGGCGGAAGACGCACAAGACCGTGGTGTACGTAACTCACAACGTGGCCGAGGCCGTGTTCCTCGCCGACCGCGTGCTGGTGATGACCCCGCATCCCGGCAGGGTCAAAACCGAGATCGCCATCCGCCTACCGCGCCCCCGAGATCCCCTCAGCATCGAGTTCCTCGACTGCCAGAAGGAGCTGTTGCGCCATCTCGTCGAGCCCACACCCATCGGTAAAGATGCACCAAGGAATGGAGGAATCGCATGACCATCACCCGCCGCAAGTATCTGGGTGCGTCGGCCGCTGGAGCTCTGGCGGCAGCCTTCGGCCACCGAGGCTCCGCGATCGCACAGGCAGCCGCCCAGGCAGCCCCTGTGCGCCAGGGCTATCAGACCAATATCTGGGGCATGCCCACCTATTACCTGCTGCGCTCGGGTGCGCTCGAGAAGCGCCAGCTCAGATTCGAAGAGTTCGCCGTGCCTTCCGGCAACCTCACGATGCAGCAGATGGTGGCGCGGCAGGTGGACCTCGGCACCTACGCCGGCCCCTCCTTCATCCTCGGCCACGACAAGGGCGGCCTCGTCGGCATCGCTGTGATCGAGCAGGTGGGCCGCACCGTGCGCATCATGGCACGCAAGGAGCTCGGCCTCGTTCGGGTCGAGCAGCTCAGAGGCCTCAAGATCGCCAACCAGACTGGCTCATCCATCGGCAACGTCTTCGTGGACCAAATCGGACCATCGGCCGGTCTTACGCGCGGCACCTATCAGGAGGTGCGCATGGACGTGAACAATATGATCGCCGCAATGGCGGCCAAGACAGTGGATGCCATGATCAACGTCGAGCCTTACAACGCCATTGCCGAGGCCGACGGCATCGCCAGCACCATCATGGACTACTGGAGCGTCGACCGGATGCCGGTTTTCATGGCCGCGACGCCTGAGCTGGTGGCCAACCGGCCGGACGCCGTCGTCGTTTATCTCAAGGGGTGGCTCGACGTGGCGCGCGACTTCAAGGAGCGTCCCGACGTGGTGGCCGATGCCATTTACGGCTTCTACGCCGGCAAGGGCTATTCCCTGTCGCAAGACACGTTCCGCAAGGCGCTAGCGGCCGTCGACGTGGACCCCAGCTTTCCTTCGGACCTGCAGCCCTACCTGCAGGGCCACGCTGAGGTCCTGCTCAAGGAGAAGAAGATCGCCGCCATCCCCGACTGGGCCAAGGCTCTGCGCCCGGAGTTCATGGAGCGGGCGCGGAAGGCGACGTAGATAGGGCTGGCGCTGCGGCAGGTCACGATGTGATAGCCGCTTGCGATGTCTGTGCAGGCGTTCCCGCTGACGATGTGGTCGCGCCGCGCGCGCCAGGATTAATTCTGGTCGGCCTGCCTGGCGGTCCGCCCACCCAGAAGGGCTCTAAGATTGGATGTTCTTAAGGATGAAAACGCCGACGACTGCATTCTCGTGATCGAGCCTCACCGCCCTTTGCGTCGGCCGCTACCATAAGGGAGAGACAAACCACATGTATGAGCCCGTTGCCCACAACTTCACGCTCCTCGCCCACCACGACCTCGGCGGTTTCGGCGGCATGGGCGAGGGCATGTCTATCCAGATCGCCAGGGACGGTCGGCGCATCCTGTGGCTGGCGCACGAGAGTGCGCCCAAGAACTTCACGGGCGTCGACGTGTCCGATCCACGTGCGCCCAAGATCGTGGCGCAGACTGATCTGCCGGCGACGCATATGCGTTCCAACTCGCTGGAAACCGTCGGCGACATCATGGCGGTGGCCTATCAGGTGCAGCGACACGGTCAGCAACCGGCTGGCTTCGAGCTGTTCGACATCTCAGTCCCCGAGGCGCCGAAGTCCATTGCCTTCGTCGATGCTTCGGGACCTGGCTCGCGCGGCGTGCATCAGCTGTGGTTCTGCGACGGCGAGACCGTGCACATGGCGGCAGGAGCGCCCGACTTCCTCGCCACCAACCCGCTCGACGACCAGTTCTACCGCGCTTTCGACGTGACGAGCCCGTCGAAGCCCGTCGAGGTGAGCCGCTGGTGGATGCCCGGGACCAGACAAGGCGATAGCGCGCCGCCTCCTCGGCGACACAGCGCGCCGCGCTACGACATGGGCTTCCGCGCCCACAACACCAATGTCTATCCGCAGCGCGCCGATCGCCTCTACCTCGGTTATATCGACGGCGGCATGTTGATCCTAGACATCTCCGACCGGGCGGCGCCGAGGCCGCTGTGCCGATGGGACAACTCCCCGCCGTTCTCGGGCTTTACCCACACCGTGCTGCCTCTGTTCGAGCGCGAGCTGCTGGTGGTGACCGACGAATCAGTGGTGGACGATGCCAAGGATTGGCCGAAGCTTATTTGGATCATTGACGGCCGCGACGAGACCAATCCGGTGCCGATCGCCACGTGCCCGGTCGACGGGCTCGACGACTATGCCAGGCGCGGCGGGCGCTTCGGCGCGCATAACATTCACGAGAACGTACCGCGGCCTACTGCGTGGCACTCCGATCGCTACATTCTGGGCACCTTCTTCAACGGAGGCTTGCGCGCCTACGATATCGCCAACCCCTATCAGCCGAGTGAGGTCGGCGTGTTCGTGCCTGCGGCACCGCAGGGGGCCCCCACCGGCGCCATCCAGCTCAACGACGTGTTCGTCGACGAGCGCCAGATCGTTTACACCGTCGACCGCCACGTCGGCGGCCTCTACATTCTGGAGATGGACATCGGCTGAGAAGGGACCTGCCGTCGTCACCGCAGTCGGTCCCAACCTTTGCTGCGTACCCTCACGGCGCAGGGCGACCTGGGACGCAGCAAGGCTGGACGGCCCGCGGTTAAGTTTGCAATGCTTTTCCCAGCAAGTAACTACTCACCCCCTTCAGCGTATATCTGACCGGAGAGGGCCATGTGAATGGCGACGAGAGGGTTGGCGCCTTTGTTGGCCATGGTCTGGAGGAAGCTGGAGAT
>JAFMSC010000423.1 GCA_017353825.1 Hyphomicrobiaceae bacterium
CCACTTGACCAGCTCCCGCACCATGCCAGCCTGGTCGAACATCTCCTGAGCCCAGTGGATCGACCGGTTGCGCGAACCGAACGCGCCCGTCTCCAGTAGCGGCGAACGCCCCGCCATTAGCAATAGTGGCACGCGGTCACGGCTGGCGTCGGCCAGCATGTTGACGGTGTTGGCGGTGCCCACGTTGACGTGCACCATCACCGCCTGCGGCGCGCCGGTCATGAGGTAGGCGCCGTGAGCCATAGAGACCGCCAGGTTCTCGTGCGGTGCCAGCAAGACGCGCGGGATCTCGGCGCCGGTCTCCTTGGCGCGCGCGAGGCCCTCGACGATGGGCGGGAAGTCGGTGCCGGGGTTGACGAACAGGTGGGGGACGCCATGGCGCCGCAGCGACGCCAGAAGGACATCGCCGGCGGTGGGCTGCGCGGCGGCGGGCGCACGCGTGCGCGCGGAGACTTTGGCCATGTCATCGACCTCCATCGGCAGCTTCCGGCGATGCCGGCTGGCAGAGCACCGCCCAGAACGGCGCACGTGTCAAGCGACGGCGCGCCGGGTGACATGTCAGGTATGCGGGCAGGGTTCAGGTGTCGGCATCGGGGTCGCCAAAACGCATTGAAACTTCTCCCGACTGATGACCGGCGGCACCCGACGGCCTTCTCTTGAAAGCCTTGGCACACGGGTGGGTAGGAGCTGCGCATGCAACTGGCACTTAGTCTTGGTCTCCCGAAGGTGCGGGTGGCCGTGCTTGGGGAGGAGGACACTCGCCCAGGGAGCCTCGTGCCCCGAGATGTCTTCGCGCTCGCCTGCCACAATGAGACGTGCGGCATGCAGCCGATGGCGCCGGGACCGGCCGGCCGCCGTAGGTCAGGGGGCCCTGCGCCCGTGCCGCGTGCCGACAAACACCGATGGCGACCCATCTCCAGGTAGAACTCCGCGGGGTGAGCTTACGCCCGGCGATGTGCACCGCAGCCGCGAGTACGCCGCCGGCGGCGCCAACCATGCGCAAGGGCTCGGCCATGGTGGAGTGGACCATCGCCAAGGCCGAGCCTGCCGAACTGGAAAAGCTCGACGCGGAGCTTTGAGGTTTACGGGGCAGCGCCCCTCGTGTGAGGCGCACGCCGGTGGCCCTGGGTACCGGCTTTCGCGCGCTGTCGCGGTCGCCCGGAAGCACCTGTCGGCCGGGGAACTGCGCGAAGCCAAGATCCCGAACCCAGGGCCAAAGAAGACGGCCGTCCCTCAGCTGAGGAGAACTGTCATCGCGTTGGCAATCCGCCGCCTCCGCCACCGGTGCCGGGGCTGGGCCGGGTTGGGCGTTCGGAAGCGCGCTTCTCGGCCTCGATGTCCTTGCGCGACTTGAAGGCGGGGGCGTTGGCCAGCTGGTCCTTCTTGAGGTCCGCGGTGAGCCGGACACTACCGTCCGAGGCCGGCGCGATCTTGAGTTGGTCCATGTTGAGGGCGACGCTCCTCTCGCCGATACCGAGGAAGCCGCCCACGCCGACCACAAAGCCATGGACGCCGCGGCCGTCCTTGCTGAGGAGGAGGTCGCTGATGGTGCCGATCTTGGTGTTGTCGGGTGCGTTGACCGTCTGGCCGATGAGGTCGCGTGCGAGGACGCTTTCCTCAGGCTGCGTCACGATCTGTCCGGCAACCGGCGTTCTCGGCGCCTCTGGCCGCACCTCGGGGGGTGAGACTTGCTGCGCCGCAGCGGCGCCGCACGTGAGCGCCAAAGCCAGCGCGGCCGCGCTCACTTCCGTCTTGTAGGACATGGATGAGCCTCCACTTTGGCCTTGCGCAGGTCCGATGATGGACGTGCGCGTGATGGGTTAACGCGCGAGCGGCGGGATGGTTGCCGCGTTGCAAGACCTGCATCGGGCGTGGGAGGCGTGCGCGCTCCCATAATGCTCACGCCCTTGCGGCGCGCGCGGGCTGCCGCTACCAAAGGTGCACCCACGCTCGGAAGAATGGACCCCGCGGTTCTTCAACGGCCGCGGCTTTCCGGATCACCGGATCATAAGGAACCTTGGGAGGAGGTGACTCATGTCCAGCCAACACCACCGTTTTGCCCTGCGCCGCGCATTGTGCAGGCGCAGCATAGCCATGTGCGCCGCTTGGCTGGGGGGCATGCTCGCTCTGGGCGCGGTGGGCGCGGCAGCGCAGACCTACGGCATCGCCACCATGCAGCCGGGCACGCTTAATCACACCACCGGCTCGGCCATCGCCAAGGTGCTGAAGGAAAAGGGCGGGCTCAATGTACTGGTACAGCCGACAGCCGGCGAGACCACGCTGATCCCGATGGTGGGCCGCGCGGAAGCCGAGCTCGGCATCGCCAACATCGCCGAGGTGGTCAGCGTCACCATGGGTGGCACGGCGGCCGGCCAACAGCCGGATCTGCGCCTGATCGGGTCGATCCACCCGCTGCGCACGGGGTTCTACGTGCGCAAGGACAGCGACTTGCGCACGATCGCGGATCTTAAGGGCAAGCGCGTGCCGGTCGGCTACTCCGCCATGCGCACGCTGGATACCATCACCACCGCCGTGCTCGCGACCGCCGGCCTCACACCGGCCGACGTCAAGGCCGTGCCGGTGCCCAACGTGGTGCGCGGCGCGGACGAACTCGTCGGCGGCAATGCTGACACGTTCACCTTCGCCTTCGGGGGCGGCAAGCTGCGCGAGGTGGACGCGACGGTGGGCGGCCTGCGCGTGCTGGAGATTTCCGATGCGGGGATGGCGGCGAGCCGCAAAGTGTTCCCCTACGGCTATCTGAGCGAGGTGGACCCCGGTCCCGCGTTCATAGGCGTTGCAGCGCGCATGAAGGTCTATGCCTACGACAACATGCTGTTCACCAACACCAAGGTGACGGACGAAGTGGTCTACAAGATCATCGAGACCATGGAGAACAACAAGGCGGAGCTGGTCGCGGTGCAGCCGGCCTTGCGCGACTTCTCCGCTGGCGGGCTCTACAAACAGTACGACATTCCGTATCACCCGGGCGCGGTGAAATACTTCAAGGATAAGGGCTACGAGCCCAAGGCGACCCAGTGAGCGAGGAGCGCATCGTCCCGAGCGCGGTGGAGTTCGAATCTACCGCCTCGCGTGCCACCGTCGTTGCCGCAAATGTCCTGCAGGCGCTGCTCGTTTTGGTGGTGGCGCTTTGGGTGCTGGACGCGCCGCGCCGGCTCTTCAACGCGGCGTTCTATACCGAGCAGCTGCTGGCGGTGTGTCTCGGCCTGTCGCTGGCCCTTGCCTTCGTCAGCGAGCAGCCGGCGCGGTCGCGCTTCGACTGGGCCGGTGCTGCCGCCTCGGCGGGACTTGCGGCTTACATCGCCTTCCTTGCGCTGCGCTCCGGGGACGTGCCGCCGGCGCTCTACGCCGCGCTTGCGGTGTGCGTGCTATGGGCGCTGTTCGGTAGCCGCGCACCGGTGGCGCGCTGGCTCGACTGGGCTGCTGCTGCCCTGTCGCTGCTGATCTGCGGCTGGATCGCCGCCTTCTACGAAACGCTCACCGCCGAGATCGCCCTGATCCCCCCGCAGGGGCTTATCGGTAGCGCGGTGCTGATCCTGTTGGTGCTGGAAGCGAGCCGGCGCATCTCCGGGCTCGGCTTCGTCAGCATCATCGCGGTGATGGCGCTCTACATCTTTGTGAGCCCGCACTTCTCCGGCACCTTCCAGACCCGCTCCGTCTCGCCCGAGCGCCTCGTCGTCTATCTGGGCGTCGACGCCAACGGCATCATCAGCTCGATCCTGCAGGTGGCGGTGCTGGTGGTGATCCCTTTTACCATCCTGGGCCAGGTGCTGGCCCGCAC
>JAFMSC010000007.1 GCA_017353825.1 Hyphomicrobiaceae bacterium
AACGCGACTGCAGGGTCTCGGCGGGCTTGCCGTCGAGCGGCTTCATCTGCCAGTACCAGCCCGAGTGGGTCTGCACGAACAGGCCCTCGCCCCAGTAGTCGGGCTCGCTGGGGCCTTCGTCGGAGCCCTGCTCGGCGTCGTTGATGACGACGGCAAGGAACAGCGAGATACGCGCGTCGAAGGCGGTCACCATCTCGTGGCGGTAGCGCGCGTAGATGATCCATCCGGCGATCGGCAGGACCAGGACGACCCAGGCGGCGGCGGTCGCGAACAGGCGCAGCGCGAGCGAGTTAGCTTTCATCGACTGAGAGGCGGTAGCCCAGCCCGCGGATGGTCTTGATCATGTCGGGCGGGATTTTCTTGCGCAGGCGACCGATGAACACCTCGATGGTGTTGGAGTCCCGGTCGAAGTCCTGTTCGTAGAGGTGCTCGACCAGCTCGCTTCGGGACACCACGCGCTCGTTGTGGTGCATAAGATAGGCAAGGAGCCGGTACTCGTGCGAGGTGAGCTTGATGGGCTGGCCGTCGAGGGTGACACGCGCGGTCTTGGTGTCGAGGCGCAAGGGGCCGCACTCGATGTCGCTCTTGGCGTGCCCGGAGGCGCGCCGCACCTGGGCCCGCACGCGGGCCAGAAGCTCCTGCATGTGGAAGGGCTTGGCAACGTAGTCGTCGGCGCCGGCGTCCATGCCCGTCACCTTGTCGCTCCAGCGGTCGCGGGCGGTGAGGATGATGACCGGCATGTTGCGCTCCGATCGGCGCCACTGCTCCAGCACGCGGATGCCGTCCATCTTGGGCAGACCGATGTCGAGGATGACCACGTCGTAGGGCTCCGTGTCGCCCAGGAAATAGCCCTCTTCGCCGTCGAATGCAGCATCCACGGCGTAGCCGGCGTCGCTGAGCGCCGAAACCAGCTGCCGATTAAGATCGTTATCGTCCTCCACGACCAGGACACGCACGCGATTGTCTCCCCACCACACCAGACGAGGTCGAACCGCCTCCTTGTTCAAGGCGGCAACCGACGTTGCCGCGAGCGGTTGACCCGGCTCAATATATAGGCCAGCGCGGCCGCTCGGCTACTCGCACGGGCGAGCGTGATCTGCCGACGCGCTAGAGGGTCGTGGCACCCAAAGACCGCAAATTGTCAGAAATGTGCCGGCAACCCGGCCAGCTGCCTGCGCTCTGCGGTCAGTGTGCATTGCTGCCGCCCCTGCCAGCGGCCTGCGCCCTGCGGTCAGTGTGCATTGCCGCCGCCCTGCCAGCTTTCCTCCCCCGGCACATGGTGGGGCGCTTGCATAGCCGTCTGGGGCGCCGTCAGCACCACATTCATCCGCGGCCTCCCGGGGGCAGGCAGGCCGTTCGGCCGGTGGAGCCAGAAGTCAGGACGTCAGAAGTCAGAACTCAGAAACCAGGACTCTGGAATCGGCGGGGTTCTACCGGATTCGTTCGGACTTCGGACTTCTGATTGCGGCTTCTCACGTCCATCGCCGCGGCCTAGGCCGGGGCGCGGGGCGGTCCATTCACGCTGGAGCGCGCCCAGCGCACAGCGATTTGAAGCGGGCGAGGGCGGGTTTTGCCATCCGCTCCGAGGTCTTGCCCGTATCCGGGGTATGTCGCGCATGAACCGGCCGACCAGAGCGAGGCCAAACGTACGGCAATCTGGCGATCTGGGGGGTATCGCCGGGGTCGACCCAAACCTGCCCTGCCCCGCGGTGGCAGCGGAAGCGGGCAAGACCCTGGACGGTGTCACCGTCGCGACCACGGCAAGTCTCGGAGTGCTCGTGACCGAGGCTAATCGGCCTGTGGCCGACAAGACGAAGCGGGCTCTCGTAACAAGCGGCGCGGACAGCGCCGAGGACCTCGTGCGCCTGCTTCTGGCCCCTTGCCCCCGACCAGACGTGCACGCCGAACGCGTGCTCCGTTCCGTCCTCGCTGGCTGTCGACCCATCGCGCGCGGTTGCCGGGCCCAGAGTGACCAAGCCAAGCGCGGTGCTCTGGGGCAAGTCGTCGATGACGCGACCCGGGCGGAGGAGGGCGAGTGAGCGCGGCGTCGGCGGAGCGGGTGGCGAAGACGGCCGGCTGGAGGGACCAGGCAGAGTCGATGGGGGTCGCCAATTCCCCTTAGCATCAGGGGCAGCCAGAGACCGCGCTCTCGGAGTGTCCCTCCCTCCCCGCGCTGGCGGATGCACCGGCGAGGTTGGCGCGGGGCGCGAGGGCGCGGGCTTGCAGCGCGGCGCGCCAGACGCGCCGGATTGCGCGCCCCAGGGCATCCCGGAACAGGTCGCATCCCGGAACAGGTCGCATCCCGGAACACGTCGCATCCCAGAAGACGTCCCCCGCGTCTCCTCCTCGGCGGCGCGTGCCGAGGAGACGGCGTCGAGTTCAATCCTGCAGTCGCGGTTGCCGTTCGACAGTGTCGGGAAATAGCCTTGTTGGCGCCAAAGGCCTTCTCGGAGATATACTTTGCTCTCTTTCAATCCTAGCACCAGTCGCCGGCATGGGGATAAGTTGGAGCCATCTCGCGTTTGCGAAGCGAGGAGCGATGACATGACGGTGCTGGCACAGGGGTCCGCGACGGGGTCAGCCCCCCCTTTGTCGGCGGATGGTTTGGACGCCGGCGCGCAGGCGATAGGTCTGAGCCGTGCCGAGAGTCCGTGGCTCATCCGCACCTATTCGGGGCATTCGACGGCGGCCAAGTCCAACGCGCTCTATCGCAAGAATCTCGCCAAGGGGCAGACAGGCCTGTCCATCGCCTTCGACCTGCCGACCCAGACGGGCTACGATTCCGACCACGAGCTGGCCCGCGGCGAGGTGGGCAAGGTTGGCGTGCCCGTCTGCCATCTGGGCGACATGCGCGCACTGCTCGACGGCATCCCGCTTGAGCGCATGAACACGTCGATGACCATCAACGCGACCGCGGCATGGCTGCTGGCGCTCTACGTGGCCGTGGCCGACGAGCAGGGTACGGCGCGCGAAAAGCTCACCGGCACGACCCAGAATGACATCATCAAGGAATACCTCTCGCGCGGCACCTACGTGTTCCCGCCTGAGCCGTCGCTGCGGTTGACCAAGGACACCATCGTCTTCAGTTGCCGGACGATGCCGAAATGGAACCCCGTCAACGTGTGCTCCTATCATCTGCAGGAGGCTGGTGCCACCCCCGTACAGGAGGTGGCGTTTGCCCTCGCCACTGCCGAAGCGATCCTCGACACCGTGCGTGCCTGCTGCGAGGTGCGGCCGGCCGAGCTCGGAACGGTGGTGGGTCGCATCTCGTTCTTCGTGAATGCCGGGGTTCGCTTCGTCACCGAGATGTGCAAGATGCGCGCGTTCACGGAGCTGTGGGACGAAATTGCGGCGGAGCGCTATGGCGTGGCAGATCCGCGGCATCGACGCTTCCGCTACGGCGTGCAGGTCAACTCGCTGGGGCTGACCGAGCCGCAACCGGAGAACAACGTCTACCGCATCCTGCTGAGCATGCTCGCCGTCACCCTGTCCAAGGACGCGCGCGCCCGCGCCGTGCAGCTCCCGGCGTGGAACGAGGCGCTGGGCTTGCCGCGGCCGTGGGACCAGCAGTGGTCCATCCGCATGCAGCAGATCCTCGCCTACGAGACCGATCTGCTCGAGTACCCGGACCTGTTCGAGGGCTCCGCTGCAGTGCGCCAAAAGGTGGATCAGCTGAAGGAGGCGGTGAAGGCGGAGCTGGCCCGCATCGAGGCCATGGGCGGGGTGGTGTCGGCCATCGACTGGATGAAGCGGGCCCTGGTGGAGAGCAATACGCAGCGCCTGCGTAAAGTGGAGTCGGGCGAGCAGGTGCTGGTAGGCGTCAACCGCTGGGCCGAGACGGAGCCGTCACCGCTGGCGGCCGGAGCCGACGCCATCGAGGCGGTGGACGTGGCGGTGGAGAACGAACAAATCGAGCGGCTTGCGGCCTGGCGGGCGGCCCGCGACCAGGCCGTTGTGAAGAAAGCCCTGGCGGCGCTGGAGGCCGCAGCCAGGGAAGGCCGCAACGTCATGGAGCCCTCCATCGCCTGCGCCAAGGCCGGCGCCACCACGGGCGAGTGGGGAGCCGTGCTGCGCTCAGTGTTCGGCGAGTACCGCGCACCCACCGGTGTCGGTCGTGGTAGGGGTACCGCTGGCAGCGAGGAAAGCCTGGGCGAGGTGCGCGCCGAGGTGGACCGGGTCTCCGAACGCCTCGGCCGCCGCATCAAGCTCCTCGTCGGCAAGCCGGGCCTCGACGGCCACTCCAACGGCGCCGAGCAGATCGCCGTGCGCGCCCGCGACTGCGGCATGGAGGTGGTCTACGAAGGCATCCGGCTCACGCCGGCGCAGATCGTGCGCACCGCCGAGGACGAAGCCGTGCACGTTGTCGGCCTGTCCATCCTCTCGGGCGGCCACACATCGCTGGTAGCCGAGGTGATGGAGCGCCTGCGGGCGAGCGGCCTCGACAATGTGCCAGTGGTCGTGGGCGGCATCATCCCGCCGGACGACACGGAGAACCTGAAGCGCCTCGGCGTGGCCGCCGTGTTCACGCCAAAGGACTTCCGTCTCAACGCCATCATGCGCGACATCGTCCGCCTGGTTGACCGGCAGCACGCGCCGTGAGCCCGCATTGAGCCGCAATGCCCATCGCAAAGGGCGCCCGTGGCTCATCGGCCCCGAGCCCGAGCGTGGCGCCGTGCTCCACACGGGGGGTCATGCAAGGCCCTCGGCGGCCCTCCGGACCTGACGCAAAACGCAACTAGCCCTGGGCTGGCCAACCTACCGGCCGCGGACGTAGTCCCTGAAGACGGGCAGCTCGCGCATCTCGGCGGCGGTGGCCGTGCAATTGCGCCTGGGGTCCTCGGCGATCCATTCCCGGCCGGCCCGGAACATCAGGCGCATCTGCACCTGGCAGGCATCGCTGGGGAAGTCCTCGTCCACGGCGTTCATCCCTTCCAGCGCGCCCATGAACCGCGCCGGGTCCATGGCGCTGAGCTCCCGCTCGCATAGCCCCGAGGCGACGTAGTGCCTCGCCAGCTCCTGGGCGAGCGCGATCGACTGGAAGCAGCGCGTGCCGGGCGGCGCGCCCGTCAGCTCGTTCAGCTCACGCTGGGCCGTCTCTTGCGCCAACGCGTGGCTTGCGGTGAGCAATGCCGCGAGGAGAAGCCGCAATCGCATAGGTCAGATGCCCCCAAGGTCTCATCGATGAGCCGCACCATAGCCAGAGCCCGCGCCAGGGGCTAGACGGGCGCCTCGCCGCACGAGGGGGGTGTCCCCCCTCTCCCCGCTGAAGCGGGGAGAGGAGCGCCACTCGTGCTAGTCTGCTGCGAAACAGTAGAACAGGCCGGCACCGCCCGAGGCCTTGAGCTGTTCCTGGCTGCACCCGCGCGAGCCGTGGGAGGAGTTCCACGACTTCATATGCCGCGTGTCCTTGAGCCCGGACCGGTCGTGGTGGCCGACGATGGCCGAGCCGTCGCTGCTCTTGGTCCAATTGCCGCATGTGGTGTCGCCGCCGGCGGTCGAGAAGCGCCCGTCCGGGTCGGAGCCGGTAAGCATGTCGTGCGTATTGACCGGGTCGCCCCGGCCCGACACCGTCTCGCCCTTCTCGCTCAACGCTGTCTGCTTATTGATATTGGCGGCATCCGAATGCAGGTCCTCCACGTCCTTGGCGATCCGCACGCCCTTGGCGTTGTACCACGGCCCCCTGCCTATGCGGTCGCGGGCGTTGACGCCCTCCTCGCCGCCGGGCGCGGTGGTGCTGAGATAGGCGCGCCATTTGGTGATGGTCGAGCCCGCAGCCTTGGCCAGCGCCGCGCAATGGGCGTCGGCGCCATCAAGGCCGCCGAGGTCCGCGCCGTTGCCCTTGCCGACGCTGGTAACGAAGAAGGTCATGGCATTCTGTTGGGCGATGGCGCCCGTTGCCATGCCGGCGCACAGCAGCGCGGCCAGGGCAACGACGCAAAGGCGCATCGTTCTCATCATCGAGCCTCCAGATTTGGGGTTTGCACGACTGTCCCCGCACCATGCCGTGGACGACCCGGGCCATGAGAATATTCCCAATGCCGCGCACGAGCCCCGTTCATGGACCCTACAGGAGGCCACACAGAAGACCATACCAGGGGACCATGCAGGGGGCCATGCAGGCGGCCATGCACGGGCCACGCACGCGTGCTACAGCTTGGGCTCGGTTTCCCCTGCATAGAGTCGCACCATGAGCAGCACTGAGGACTGGACGGCCCTGCGTCGCCAATTGCAATCGCTGGCGCGTGAGGTCGGCGAAGAGGTCCGCTCCTACCCGGGGCCGATCCCCGCCTGCGACGCGCAATTCAACCACCTCCTCGACCTGCGCCGAATGCTGCCGCACGAACTGGAGCGGCTTGACGCTGCGATGAGTGTCCCTGGGGCAAAGATCGAAGCCTTCATCCGCTCCTCGCCCTGCAGGGAGGCTCTATCGGCAGCCCTCATCGACGATGGGCGTAAGGCGCCGTAGCAACACTCGCGTGGGTCGGTGCGATTGCGTCGCTTGCAGTGCGCGTGATGCTGATTGGGTGCGCAGCCGCTCGTCCTCATCAAAGCCGTTGTGTGGCGCACCGGCGTGACACCGTCGACCGTCGTCAGCTGCAGGCGTCGGCACAACGGTGTCAGACCCCGCGAGCCCGGAGCGTCTGACACCTGCTTTATCACGGATTGGCCAGACGCTTCTTCTCGGCGTGGGCGCGCTCGACAAGGTAGGCGCGGATGGTCTCAACGTCATCGGACTTGAGGTTGCGGGCGAAAGAGATCATGCCATTCTTGGTGAGCGTGCCGTCGAGCACGATCGCTTTCCACGCTTCCGCCGAGGGCAGCGTCGCCGAGAAGCGCAGGTCCGGCAGCGTGCCGCCTGACACGGCGCTGTCGCCGTGACAATAGAAGCAGTAGGTTTCATAGAGCAGCTTGCCCGCCGCCACCTTGTCCGGCGCGGCGGTGGCGGGCGGCGGGTTGAGCGGCCGCTCGGCGGTCTTGAGCGGAGGCAGCACCGCCTTGCCACCCAGCTTGAAGGTGAGCACGCGGTTGGTGCCGGCCGCGGCGGCTCCCGACACGACCAGGCCGGGGATCATGGAAAAGGTACCGCCCCACCCCGTGTTGACCGTGACATACTGTTCGCCGTCCACCTCGTAGGTGATTGGCGCGGCGATGATGCCGGTCTGGGCGAAGGACTCCCACAGCTTCTTGCCGCTCGAGGACTCGTAGGCCACGAACTTGCCCTCGCCCGTGCCCTGGAACACGAGCCCACCCGCCGTCGACAGCACCCCGCCGTTCCACGGCACCCCGTAGTCGACGGTCCAAGCGGCCTTGCGCGCCACCGGGTCCCAAGCGACGAGCTTGCCCTTGGTCGACGCGCGGATCGCCTTGCGGGCGCCCTCGTCCTCGGGAAACGCGATCCCCACGGGGTCGAGCCCGATGTTTGAGAAGTGCGTCGGGCGAAACGCCCAGGTCTTGGGATCGACCGGCACGTAGGCGAAGCCCGCCTCGGTGGCAGGGATATAGATGAGGCCGGTGAGCGGGCTGTAGCTCATGGGTTGCCAGTTGTGCGCGCCACCCGGGCCGGGCAGCATCAGCACTGGCTTGCCGCTGGTGCTCCAGCGTGCTTCGGCCTTCACGTTCGGCCGGCCGGTCTTGGGATCGAGGCCATCGGCCCAGGTGACGGTGGCGTAGGGCGTGCCGGAGATGAACGCGCCGGTCTCGCGGTCGAGCACGTAGAAGAAGCCGTTCTTGGGCGCCTGCACGATGCACTTGCGCAGCTTGCCGTCGATCATGAGGTCGAGCAGGATCATGTGCTGCGTGGCGGTGAAGTCCCAGTCCTCGCCCGGCGTTCCCTGGAAGTGCCACACATACTCGCCCGTGTCGGGCCTGATGGCGACGATCGAGGAGAGGAACAGGTTGTCGCCCTTGCCCTCACTGCGGATCTGGTAGTTCCAGGGCGAGCCGTTACCGACGCCGATATAGAGCAGGTCGAGGTCGGGGTCGTAGGCCATGGAGTCCCACACCGTGCCCCCGCCGCCGTACTTCCACCACTCGCCGTGCCAGGTCTGGGCCGCCTTCTCCAGGGCTTTGCTCTCGAACCCGTCCTTGGGGTTGCCAGGTACGGTGTAGAAGCGCCAGACCATCTTGCCGGTGTCGGCGTCGTAGGCGGATACGTAGCCGCGCACGCCGAACTCGGCGCCGCCGTTGCCGATGATCACCTTGCCTTTGACCACACGTGGAGCGCCGGTGATGGTGTAGTCCTTCGACTGGTCGACGGTGAGCGTCTCCCACGCGAGCTTGCCGGTCTTGGCGTCCAGCGCGATGAGCCGGCCGTCAAGGGTGCCGACGAATACCTTGCCGCCCCAAACCGCGGCGCCGCGGTTGACGGCATCGCAACAGGCCTTGACCGCGTGCTCGCCGGGAACCTGCGGATCGTACTCCCACAGGAGCTTGCCAGCCTTGGCGTCGATGGCTTGCACGTGGCTCCATGCGCCCGTGTTGTACATGACGCCGTCGACGACGAGCGGCGTGGCCTCCACGCCGCGCGTGGTGCGGCTCTTGATGTCGAGCCACCATGCAAGGCCGAGCTGGCCGACGTTGCCGGCGTCGATCTTGTTCAACGGGCTGAAGCGCTGCTCGGAGTAGGTGCGGCCATGGCTCAGCCAATTGCCCGGCTCCTTGTCGGCCCCGACGATGCGCGCGCCCGTGACATCGGCGGCCCGCGCCGCACCGGCGCCAACGCAGATCGCAAGTGCCAATATTGCAGGCGCAGAAGATCTGCGTCTTTCCTTCATGCATTCCTCCCCGCTGCGCGCACGCCTTGATGCGGCTACTCGAATGCTCCGGATCAGTCCGGTTGGTTTCTTGTATCGTCGCAGAGGACCGGAGGGGGAGCAATGGCTCCCGCCTCCGCCGTCAGCCCGCTAGACCAGCTGGTCGCCGATCGGCAGCTCCCGGATGCGCTTGCCAGTGGCCGCGAAGATGGCGTTGCACAACGCCGGCGCGAACGGCGGCATGCCCGGCTCGCCCACGCCCGAGGGCGGCACGTCGATCGCGTGCTCGACGATATGGGTGCGAACCTCCACCGGCGCCTCGTCGATGCGCACGACGGGGTAGTCGTTGAAGTTCGACTGCTCCACCGCGCCGTTTTTGACGGTGATGGCGCCGTATTTGGCGAGCGTCAACCCCATCACGGCAGCGCCCTCGATTTGCGAGCGCACACGCTCCGGGTGCACGCAGTAGCCGCAGTCGATGGCGGTGTCGACGCGCGGGATGGTGAGCTTGCCCTTGTCGACGACCACGTGCACCACGCTTGCCACGTAGGTGACGAAGCTGCGGTGCGCGGCGATGCCGAGCCCCTGACCCTTAGGCAGCTGCTTGCCCCAGCCGGCCTCCCTGGCGGCGAGCTCGGCGACGTTGCGCAGCCGACCCGTATCGACGGGGTAGGTCTGGAACGGCTCACCGTAGTTCCACCAGGGCGTGGTAACCTGCTCGCGCGGATCGACGATGCGCGGCGGGCCGATCAGCTCAAGCAGGAAGTCCTTGGGGTCCTTGCCAAGCTCGTTCGCCATCTCAGCCACGAACGACTGGATCGCCCAGGCGTTCACCACGTTGTTCACCGAACGGAACCAGCCGATGCGCACGTGGCTCTGCGCCTCCCCGCTCTCGACGCGGATGTTCGGCACGTTAAAGGGCGTGTCCACCAGCCCCATGCCGAGCTCGATGAAGAACGGGTGCTTAGGATCGGGCGCAAAGGTCGACAGGATCGATGGCGACGCGCTGCGATGCCGCCAGCCCACCACGTTGTTGGAGGCGTCGAGGCCCGCTTCGAACCGCTCGGCCGTGACCGTGTGGTAGAAGCCGTGGCGCACGTCGTCCTCGCGGGTCCACACCACCTTGACCGGCGTACCGCCCAGCTCCCTGGACAGAAGCGCGGCCTCGATGGCGAAGTCGCATTTGGACTTGCGCCCGAAACCGCCGCCGAGCAGCGTCGGGTAGAGCGTGATCTCGGCCGTCGTCACGCTAAGCGCGGCGGCCACGTCCTCGCGCGTCCCGCCGGGGCTCTGCACCGGCGCCCACACTTCCCACCGCCCCTCGTTCATGCGCGCCGTAGCGGCCGGCGGTTCCATGGTCGCGTGGTGCAGATGGGGCGCGTAGTACTCGCGTGTGATCACCCGCGCCGCCGAGCCCAGCGCCTTGTCAACGTCCCCGACATTGCGCTCCACCTTCCCCGGCTGCTTCACGGCTGCTTCCAGGTGGGCCCGATAGGCCTTGGAGTCGTAGGATTTGTTGGGTCCGTCGTCCCACGTGATCTTGAGCGCGTCGCGGCCCTTGAGCGCCGCCCAGGTGTTGCTGGCGATCACGGCCACGCCGCCCAGCGGCGCAAACTTGTAGACCGCCGGCGGGGGCGGGAGGGTGACGACCTTCTCCACGCCCGGCACCTTCAACGCCGCGCTGGCATCGACCGAGGCCACCTTGCCTCCCAGCACCGGCGGCCTGGCGATGACGGCAAACTTCATGCCGGGCAGTATCACGTCCTGGCCGTAGACGGCCTTCCCGGTCGTGATGTCGAACAGGTCGTAGGCCGGGGTCGTACCCTTGCCGATGTAGCGGAAGGCGCCGGCGTCCTTGAGTCTCAGCTTGTCGGCCGCCGGCACCGGCAGCGCGGCAGCGGCAGCGGCGAGGTGGCCGTAGCTGAGCTTCCTGCCGCTCGGCTTGTGCACAACCTCGTGGTCCTTGGCTTCGACCTCGGCCAACTCCACCTTCCACTCGGTGGCGGCCGCCTGCTCCAGCATCATGCGGGCGGCGGCGCCGCACTGGCGCATGGGCTGGATCCAGTGGCGAACGCTGCGCGAGCCATCCGTGTCCTGGTTGCCGTAGGTGCGCTCGTCGCCGGGCCCCTGCACCACGCGCACCCGCTTCCAGTCAGCCTCCAGCTCGTCGGCCACCATCATGGGCAGCGCGGTGCGGGCGGCGCCGTTGCCCATCTCGGCCCGGGCCGCGACGATGCTGACGGTGCCGTCGCTGCCGATGGAGATGAACACCTTGGGGTTGTTCACGGTGCCGTTCGGCATCTCGGTGGCGCCGGTCGGGTAGTCGGCGAACGCGCCGCTGACGATGGGAAACTGCGCGGCGAGCACGAGGCCGCCGGTGGCCGCCACGCCCTTGAGCAGTCCACGCCGACTGACGTTGGCGATGGCAATCTTGGTATGGGTGTTGAATTTGGTCATGGCATGCCCCCTATGCGCCCCTGGCGGCGGCGCGCACGGCCGCGTGGATACGCTGGTAGCAGCCGCAGCGGCAGATGTTGCCGGCCATGGCTTCGGCGATCTGGGCATCGGTGGGTCCCGGCGTCTTCGCGAGCAAGGCCGCAGCCTGCATGATTTGCCCGGTCTGGCAGTAGCCGCACTGCGGCACGCGGTTGTCCCGCCAGGCCACCTGCACGGGGTGGTCGCCCTTGGCGCTGAGGCCCTCGATGGTGATCACGCTCTTGCCGCCGAGTTCCGACATCGGCGTCACGCACGAACGCACCGCCTCGCCGTTGACGTGCACCGTGCAGTTGCCGCACAGCGCGGCCCCGCACCCGAACTTGGTGCCGGTGAGGCCCAATTCGTCGCGCAAGTACCATAGAAGCGGCATCGACGGATCACCGTCGTACGTCCGTTCCTGTCCGTTGACCCGCAAGTTCGCCACGGCGTTCCTCCTTGTGTTTCTGATCCCGGTGTTTCTGATCCCGCACTCAATGGCATACGCATGCTCATGCGATTTCGCCCCGCCGAGCGACCGGCAGGGCGCGACTAGGACCCGCTGTTTCGGACCGCGCGGGGGGTGCGGTCGTTCCGGGGCCGTCGATGTCAATCTTGGTACTTCAGAAGCAGACCAGAAATTGCGGCAATTGCCCTTCACAAGCACGTGATTGTGCTTGGCCGCGCACGGGGGCTGCGTCCCAACACAGGCATCAATCAAACGCGCAGGGCCCCGGAGCCTAGGACAGCACCGGCTAGGCCTTCTGCGGGTCGAGCGTCTTTGACCACAGCGCCACGTCGTTCCAGTCATAGAGCGTCACCGTCATCTGCTCGGTGCGGCCGTCAACGGCGACGTGGCCGAAGAACTGCAGGTCGTAGGTCGGCGCCGCATTCTGGCCCTGCTCTTTGCTGGGCGCCTTGATGTAGACGAGCTGAGGGCCGAACGTGGCATCGAGCTCATTGGGCCCGAACGAGCCCGCATGGATCGGGCCCGACACGAACTCCCAGAACGGCTCGAAGTCCTGGAACTGCGCCTTGCCCGGATCGTAGTAGTGGGCGGCGGTGTAGTGCACGTCGGCGGTTAGCCACACCGTGTTCAGCACCTTCTCGCGCTTGATGAAGGAAAGGATGTCGGCGATCTCCAGTTCGCGGCCAAGCGGCGCGCCGCCGTCGCCCTGCGCGACCGCCTCGCTGCCGAACTTGCGGTCGACATCGTACATGACATAAAGGCTGATCGGCATGTCGGCGGCGATCACCTTCCAGGTGGCGCGAGAAGCTTTCAGCTCGCGCTTGAGCCAGTCCACCTGCGTGGGCCCGAGGAAGTACGACTGAGGGCCGTATGTCGTCTGCTTGTTCTCGCCGTTGGGGCCGCGGTAGCTGCGCATGTCGAGCATGAAGACGTCGACCAGCGGGCCGTAGCCGATCTTGCGGTAGACGCGGCCGGGCTCTGCCGGCTCGGCCCGCAGCGGCATGTACTCGTGGAAGGCGCGAGCGGCGCGCGCCACCAGCGCCATCATGTTGCTCTCGACATACTTCTTGCGCTTGTGCTCGTCGCGCGTAACGGGCTCCTCGGGCCACCAGTTGTTGGTCACCTCGTGGTCGTCCCATTGGGCGAACATGGGCACCGCCGCGTTGAAGGCGCGCAGGTTCTTGTCGAGCAGGTTGTACTTGTAGTTGCCGCGGAACTCCGAAAGCGTCTGGGCGGGTTTCGACTTCTCCTCGGTCGTGATGTTCTTCCACACCTCACCGTTGGGCAGCTTGATCTCCGCCGGAATGGGTCCGTCGGCGTAGATCGTGTCACCGGAGTGGATGAAGAAGTCCGGGTTGTGCTTGAGCATGGCGGCGTAGGTCTTCATGCCGCCGCGCCCCTCGTCGATGCCCCAGCCCTGGCCTGCGGTATCGCCCGACCAAACGAACGACACGTTGCGCCGGTCGGCGGGCGCGGTGCGGAAGCGGCCCACCAAAGGCTCACCGAGGATCGTGGGCTCGGCATGGTTCTGGGCGGTGACGCGGTAGAAGATGTCCTGGCCGGCGGGCAGATCGCTGAGGGCGACCTTCCCGGTGAGGTCGCCTTCGGGCAGCGCATCAACCCAGACTTTGTGGATCACCTCTTTGAAGCTCTCTGCGGTTGCCACCTCGAAGGTGAGTCGCGACGGCCGATCGACGCGCGCCCACACCACCCCAGAGGTTGCCGAGACGTCGCCGGACTGCAGCCCGTGCGTGAGCGTCGGCCGGTCGGCGGCGCGGCTGCGATGGGGCATGAAGATGCCGCTGCCAGTGGCCGCCGTAGCCGCCGCGCCGCTGATCACCGCGCGGCGTGACACCCTTGGTCCGATCCGTAGAGCCATGACGATCTCCCTCGCTGGTGCGGGGGACCATCCACGATGTCGATGACATGGCAATTACAACCGACTGCCTCACGGTCAGACCCGGCCCGGCGTTGCGATCAAACCCTGAGTGCCGCCCCGCAACGACGCCGCCCAGAAATGGGAAGGGCCCGGCTTCTGGCGGCCGGGCCCCTTTCCCCCACATCGGCGTCGTCCCCGTGCCTTGTAGAGATGTTTCGCAACTAAACCGATGCCCCGCTGACGGGTCAACGACCGATGGGACGTAACATCTCAGAAATGTGCCATTTTCGTCACCGTGGTTAATCGCTGCGAAACGAACGCTGTTCGGGCGAGCGTGCACTGTCCCGGCACAGCGTCGGCAGGAGGGCGTGCCCCATTCAGGCGAACTTGTCATAGCGCACGAGAGCGCGCGGCAGCTTGGCCTCATGCAGCAGGTGGCGCAGCACGGCGTCCACCATCACCGGCGGCCCGGCCGTGAACGCGACGGTGTTGGGGTAGCTCCCGGCCATGGCGCGCACCATCACGTCGCTCACCATGCCGCCGGCGAGACGGATGGAGGGAAGGTGAGGGTGCGTCGCGCGTGCCACCGGTTCGTGCGACAGCGCCAGCGTCACCTGCAGCCTGTCGGCGGAGGCGGCCACGAAGCCCGCCAGCTCCTCCATGTAGAACGCGTCGCCCAGCGTGCGCACGCCGAAGAACACGCGGCCCGAACGCTCGTTGAAGTAGCCCTCGCGCACGGCGCGGTTAAGGATCGCCATCATGCCGGCGATGCCCGAACCGCCGGCCACGCACAGCATGTCCTTGCCCTCCTCGGGCTGGAAGGTGGCGGCCCCGAGCGGCCCGAACACGCCAAGCTCGGTGCCCGTGGGATCGCCGCCGAACAGCCACTCGGAGAACCTGCCTCCCGACTGCTGCTTGACGACGATCCTGAGGCGGCTGGTGGCGCGCTCAAAGTTGACCATGGAGTAGGCGCGCCCGCCGGCGATGGCCGGGTTCTCCAGCACCACGAATTGGCCCGCCTCGAAGGTCATCGGGCTCGAAAGCGCCAGATCGAAGTCGATCACGTCTTGGAGCAGCCGGCGCACGTTCTTAATGCCCGCGGTGCGCTGTGCCGGCAGCGTCTCGGAGTTGGCGTGGCGTCCGATCTTGGCGGGCACGCGCAGTGTGCAGTCGGATGTCGGGCGCGCCTGGCACATCAGGATGTCGCCCTTCTCGCGCTTCAACTTGGCGTAGCCCGGCGCCTCATTCCAGTCCACGTGCACACCGCCTGCGGTGACGCGGCCGCGGCAGGTCCCGCAGGTGCCAGTGGCGCATTCGTAGGGCAGCGCCAGCCCTTGCGCGAGCCCGGCGCGCAGAATGGCCTCGCTCGGCGCGCACTCGAACTCGAACGCACCGGAATTGGAGTCGATGGTGATCTTCATGGCGGCACCGTAGCGTCCTTCAAAAGGGCGGCGCAACGGGTCGAATAGGCAGCGCTTGCGAACGGTGCGGCCAAGCGGTGATCCCGCTCCGCGGTGGCGGCATGGCTCGAACAGCCTTCATGGGACCCCGCGTTGCCGGATGCGGCGGCGGTTGTCTCGTACGCCTCAGCGAGCAGTGGCTTCACCGTCTCGAAGGTCGCCAGGCTTCAGTCAAGCACCAAAACCCAGTGCTGGCGATGGTCGCGAAGGGTCCGGCGTGTCGATGGGGGTGCTCTCGAACGAGGCGAGCACGTGGGTAGAGATGGCGTCCTGGGTTCGCTAGCAAGCGCACGGCACGATCCCCTTCCTTTCGGTTTGTCGAGGTCACCCCCTCCCTGCTCAGGCCTTGTGGACCGGCGCGGCGGCCTGTTAGGAGGGCATGAGGAGCAAAGTCCGGAAAGGACCTGCGTCATGGCTCTACAAGCCGGGATCGTCATGGTGACGCCGTTGCAGCAGAACTGCACCCTGCTTTGGGACGACGCAACCAACCGTGGCGCCGTGGTGGACCCCGGCGGCGACCTCGACCGCATTGAGGCGGCCATCGCCAAGGCCGGCATGACGGTGGAGAAGATCCTCCTCACCCACGGCCACGTCGATCACGCGGCCGGCGCCGCGGAGCTGAGGGAGAAGCTGGGCGGCATCCCCATCGAGGGCCCGCACGAGGATGACAAGTTCCTGCTCGACAATCTGGTGAGCTCGGGGATGGCGTTCGGCATTACCGATGCGCGTGCCGTCACGCCCGACCGGTGGCTCAACGAAGGTGATTTGGTGAGCGTCGCTGGCGCCACCTTCGCCGTGCTGCACTGCCCCGGCCACTCGCCGGGCTCGGTCGCCTACGTCAACGCCAACCGGCGCCTGGCGCTGGTTGGCGACGTGCTGTTCTGCGGCTCCATCGGCCGCACCGAGGGCCTGCCGCGCACAGACCACAACACTCTCATTCGGTCGATCAAGGAGAAGCTGCTGCCGCTCGGGGATGACTACGCCTTCATCTGCGGCCACGGCCCCACCAGCACCATCGGCCAGGAGCGCCGCACCAACCCGTTCCTCGTGGAGGTGTCATGATCCATGTCTCGATCCATGTCCGGATCCATGTCCCGATCCATGTCGCGCTCCGGGTCTGGCATCGTTGTTGCCAACGTGAGACTTGTCCGGCCAACTCCGCAGATCGACGTCTCGTGCTCGCCAGCAAGTCAGCCTCCTGTACGATGGGCCGAGCACGCGATGGCCGCGTTTCCAAGTCGCTTCCGGGGAGGGAGGCTCGATGCCGGATCAACCCGATAGATTGGCAACGCCGCGCCCACCTTTAGACTGGGCGCCGGTCAGCGCCACCTTCCTTGGCATGCTTGGCGCCATGGCCGTGCTGGCGGGCGGCATGGTGGCGCTGCCGGACTATGCGCGCTGGCTGGTGTTTCCGCTGGTGCTGGTGGGCTGGCTCATATCGCTGTGTCTGCACGAGTTCGGCCACGCAATCGTCGCCTACCACCGCGGCGACCGCAGCGTGCGCGCCAAGGGTTATTTGACGCTCGACCCCTTGCGCTACACCGACCTGCAGTACAGCATCGTATGGCCGCTGGTATTCCTGGCCCTTGGCGGCATTGGCCTGCCGGGCGGCGCCGTCTACGTGAATACATGGTCGATGATGCGGGCGGATCGCACGCTCGTCTCGGCGGGCGGCCCGCTCGCAACGCTGGCCGTCTTCGTGCTGCTCCTGGCAGCCATGGCCGGCCTGACACCGCCTCCCCGGTTGGAGCTCAACATCGCGAGCCCCACCCTGGCGCTCTATTCCGCGCTGGCATTCCTAGCGCTCTTGCAACTCACCGCCCTCATCTTCAATCTGCTGCCGGTGCCGGGACTCGACGGATGGGGCATCATAGAGGCTTGGCTCCCGCCCGATCTGCGGCAATTCGGGCGGCGCCTCGCCCCTATCGCACCGATTCTGCTGGTGGTGCTGTTGCTCTTTCCTGGGGTCAACCGGGCGTTCTGGGACGCCGTCTATGGGCTGTCCCAGGTGATCGGTCTCGACGTGCAGGCGGCGAGGGCCGGCCTGCGGCTGTTCGCGTTCTGGCGCTGATCCACCCTGCCGGGTCGCCGCCAGCGTCAGTTCCGTCGTAGGCTGACGTTGACGCCCTGCAGGGTCGAAGCGTCGGTGCGCACCGAGATCGACTGCGCGTCGCCGCTGGTGGTCACCACCATGGCGCCCGACAGGCTGCCGCTGAACTGCAGGCGCAGGTTGTTGCCGGTCGCCAAGCCGGAGAGGTCGCCCGCCGCGCTATAGCTGCGCTCCTCCCAGGACCCGAACACCCGGTTGCCGCGCGAGTACAGGTTGGCGCGCAGCTCCACGCGGCCGGACGGGCTCGCGCAGCGCAGCGACAGCCCCATGGCCGCCCCACCGCTGCGTGGCAAGTAGTGCGCGCTGCAGCGGATCGCCTCGCGCCTGCCACCCTCCAGCCTGATGTGGCCCGAGCCTGCCCACGAACCAGCGAGGCCCACAAACGCGCTCGCCGCTTGCGCAGAGCCGGAAGCCAACAGCCCAGCCCCCACCACCGCGCCCAGAGCCAGACTCCGAGCTACCGGCCTGGCACCACTCCAAGTCATGTTCAGCCTCCCTTTGTCGCGCCTGCGCGAGTGCGCGGGACATTCTGGGGGGACCGAGACGCGCGCCATCCCAGTGCCGGATTAGTCGCCCGATTCGTCCTGCCGGTTGAGACCCCACGCGCGGGTGCGCGCGCGAAGACCCACAGGATTTCCTTCGCGGGCTGAGGCGGTTGACGGCGCACGGGACCCCCAGCGGGCCAAAACATGTGCGCGCTGGCCGGCGAATTCAATCGCTCAAGCCCAGGCTCGGCGGATTTCGGGGGGCCGGCCGCAATCACTTCCCCGTGCACTTCGTTGCGTCTGACCCGCATTCGCAACTCCGGCCGGGCATTAGAATGGCAGCCATAGAGGTAACCCGAGAGGTCGAGCCGATGTCGACAGCGAAAACCTATGGCGGAGGCTGCCATTGCCTCGCGTGCGTTATGAAGTCACCACAGACCCCTATCAGGCGATCGCGTGCAACTGCTCAAAGTGCGCCAGGCACGGCCTGCGGCTGACTTTTGTTACGCCCGAGCATTTCAGCGAGCATTTCAGGCTGCTGTCCGGGGATGACGCCCTGGTGGACGACCAGTTCAACAACAACGTCATCCATCACCCTTTCTGCCGCGACTGGGGTTCGCTCGTTCGCCCGCGGCAGGACGCCGGACGGCAAGGCGATGGTTGCGGTCAATGTCCGTTGTCTCGACGGCCTCGATATTGCGACCCTCGCCCCCAAGCCATTCGACGGCAGAAGGTTATAAGTTAAGTAGAGACCTTCCTGGCGGAAGAACTAGCCCTTGCTGCCGCCGCCCAGCACCTTGGCGAGGGTGGTGCCGAGCGCGGCGGGGCTGTCTGCCACGGCGATGCCGGCTGACTTCATGGCCTCGACCTTGTCTGAGGCCTTGCCCTTGCCGCCGGAGATGATGGCACCGGCGTGACCCATGCGGCGGCCGGGAGGGGCGGTCATGCCGGCGATGAACCCAGCCATGGGCTTCTTGCGGCCTTTTTTGGCCTCGCCCTTGATGAACTCGGCCGCGTCCTCTTCGGCCGCCCCGCCGATCTCGCCGATCATGATGATGGCGTGGGTGGCGGGATCGGCCAGGAACATCTCCAATACGTCGATGAACTCCAGTCCCTTCACCGGATCGCCGCCGATGCCCACCGCCGTGGACTGCCCGAGCCCGGCATCGGAGGTCTGCTTCACGGCCTCGTAGGTGAGCGTGCCAGACCTGGATACGATTCCCACATTGCCCGCCTTGAAGATGTTGCCAGGCATGATGCCGATCTTGCAGGCGTTGGGCGTGAGCACGCCCGGGCAGTTGGGCCCGATGAGGCGCGACTTGGAGCCCGAGAGCGCCCGCTTCACCTTCACCATGTCGAGCACCGGGATTCCTTCCGTGATGCACACGATCAGCGGGATCTCGGCGTCGATGGCCTCCAGGATTGCGTCGGCCGCAAACCGTGGCGGCACGTAGATGGACGTGGCGGTGGCGCCGGTTTTGGCCTTGGCCTCGATCACCGTATCGAAGATCGGCACCCCGGCGAGCTTGGCATCCGGGTGCCGGGTGCCGCCCTTGCCCGGCGTCACCCCGCCCACGACCTGGGTGCCGTAGGCCAGCGCCTGCTGCGTGTGAAAGGTCCCCTGGGCACCCGTGATGCCCTGGCAGATGACCTTGGTGGATTTGTCGACGAGGATTGCCATGTGCCTGGACCTACGTTGTCTGGTTAGTCGAGGGAGATGCCCGCGAAGTCGATCTCGTGTGGCTTGCCGTTTGCGTAGAGAACCACCGTGACAGCCGTCCCCTTCTCAAGTGGCTCTCATAACGGACCGAACTTCTCGACCCCTTCCCTCATCCGCGGTGATTGTGATCTCGCGCATAAAGCCCTCCCAGCATCTTGGCACCATCCTGCCCCCACCCAGGTTCCTGTTTGGCCGAAGGGTGATCGCACCGTTGCCTCCATCACTGCAACTGACGGCCGGCTCAGTCGATACTCGCTCATGATCTCCTCATAGCCGCCGGGCAACGCCGCGGCGATGCTCGACCAGGTGCTGCGATGCTGCGAGCCGCTCGCCGGTGAGTCAGCGGGTCGACCGATCCAGTCTGCCACCTTCTTCTCGATGGCGGGGTCGGCCGCTTCGAAATCGTAGACCGCACAGCTGGTCATTCCAGCATCAGGGTCCTTCATGACGTAGAGAAAAAGCTCAAATCCATCCCGTTGCCTATGTTGGGTCTCGGGCACCACCTCCCGCATGCCGCCGTCCCTGTCAAAGATGACGGTTTTGCCCCTCAGATCGAGGTTCTTCAGGCCCGGAACCTGCGTACGGGGAGGCTCGACGAACCCGGCTTCGATGATCTTCTTCCTCCACGCCGCGACATCGTCGAGGTGCGGGACGCACGCGTCCTGGAAGGCGCCCACCATGGCGTCGGAGCGGTCTTGCGCCATCGCCCTCGGTGGCCCCAGCAGGCTCGCCAGCAGGAAGGCTGCAAACAGCCCATCGATCGCTATCCTCCCCGCAACGTCATGTCCCGGCTGGCGGGCATGCACGATCGTGGGCCGCAAGCACCTCGATAGGGGCATGGATTTCCGGCTTGGCGGGAACGGCGATCGTGGGCGCCTGCGCGAGAGCATTGCCTGCTCCAAAGGGGCATCTAGGCCCCCTTCTTCACCTCGTCGGTGATCTTCCTGGCGGCATCCGCCAAGTTGTCCGCAGGCACGATCTTGAGCCCCGACTGGGCCAGGATCTGCTTGCCCTCTTCAACGTTGGTGCCTTCGAGGCGCACCACCAGCGGCACCTTGATCGCCATCTCCTTGGCCGCAGCCACCACGCCCTCGGCGATGATGTCACAGCGCATGATGCCGCCGAAGATGTTGACCAGGATGCCCATCACGTTGGGGTCGGAGAGGATGATCTTGAAGGCCGCCGCCACCTTCTCCTTGCTGGCGCCGCCGCCCACGTCGAGGAAGTTGGCGGGCTCCATGCCGTTGAGCTTGATGATGTCCATGGTGGCCATGGCGAGGCCGGCGCCGTTCACCATGCAGCCGATGGTGCCATCGAGCTTGACGTAGTTGAGGTCGTACTTGGAGGCCTCCACCTCGGCCGGGTCCTCCTCTTCGATGTCGCGCAGCGCGGCCACGTCCTTGTGGCGGAAGAGCGCATTGTCCTCGAAGTTGATCTTGGCATCGAGGCACACCACCTTGCCGTCCCTGGTAACCACCAAGGGGTTGATCTCCAGGAGCGACATGTCCTTCTCGACAAAGGCGCGATAGAGTGCGCCGATCAGCTTCACGCACTGGTCGATCTGGTCGCCCTCGAGCTTCAGCGCCGAGGCGATCTTGCGTCCATGGAACGGCGAACAGCCCGAGGCGGGATCGATCGACAGCGTGAGGATTTTCTCGGGCGCGTCGTGGGCCACCTTCTCGATGTCCATGCCGCCCTCGGTCGAGGCGATGAAGGAGATGCGCGACGTGGCCCGGTCCACCAGGGCCGAGAGGTAAAGCTCGCGGGCGATCTGGGTGCCATCCTCGATGAACAGGCGATTGACCACGCGCCCCGCGGGCCCCGTTTGCAGCGTCACCAGGGTCTTGCCCAGCATCTGCCCAGCGGCGGTCTTCACGTCGTCGACCGACTTGCATATGCGCACGCCGCCACCGGTGCCGGCGCTGACCTCCTTGAAGGTGCCCTTGCCGCGTCCGCCGGCGTGGATCTGCGACTTCACCACCCACACGGGGCCGGGCAGGGCCTGGGCGGCCTTCACCGCCTCCTCCACCGTGAAGGCGGGCGCGCCCTGCGCCAACGGCACGCCATAGGGGCGCAGCAGCTCCTTGGCCTGGTATTCGTGGACGTTCATGTGGCTTCCCTTTGGTGGCTATGGCTGGGGCGCAAGACCCTTACCAGGGCCGCAATACCGCACTCCCCGCATCCGACGCGGGCGCGCCCCCCTCGCGCCTCTGGTATACCATATGCCAGAGGGTGTCGTCCTGCCAGGGTGTCATGACGTGCCTGCGAGAACGGTTACGCTGCGCTGCGGGAGGCGATCATTTCGATTTCGACGTTCGCCGCCAGCGGCAGGGCCGCCACCGCGATCGTGGACCGGGCCGGGTAGGGTTCGCTCACGTAGCCCTTGTAGACCTCGTTGACGGCGGCGAAATCGGCCATGTCGGTGAGGAAGATCGTGGTCTTGACCACGTGGGCAAAGCTCAAGCCCGCTGCTTCCAGCACGGCCTTGACGTTCTCCAGCGACGCCCGTGCCTGGGCGCTCACGTCGCCCTCGACCAGCTTGCCGGTGGCCGCATCAAGCGGGATCTGGCCGGAGACGAACACGAGGTCGCCCGAGGCAATGCCAAGCGAGTAGGGGCCGATGGCCTTGCCCTTGGGCGGCGTGATGGCTTGCTTGGGCATGGCCTTCTCCTCTTCTCACCTACCTGGTTCCGGCGATCCACCAGCATCCCGGATGGAGCCAAGCAAGCGGCAGGCGAGCAGTGCTCTCGCCTTCGGCGTGGCTCCGGGACGACGGCCTTCAAGCCAGCTGCGGCGCGATCTTCTTGCAGGCCTCGATCAGGTTCTGCACGGCGCCGACCGACCTGGTGAACATCGCCCTTTCCTCGGCATTGAGGTCGATCTCCACCACCCTGGCCACACCGTTGGCGCCGATCACGGCCGGCACGCCCACGTACATGCCCTTGACGCCGTACTCGCCGTTGAGATGGACGGCGCAGGGCAGCACACGACGCTTGTCCTTGAGATAGCTCTGCGCCATCTGGATGGCCGAGGAGGCCGGGGCGTAGAACGCCGAGCCGGTCTTCAGGAGCGTGACGATCTCGCCGCCGCCCTTGCGCGTGCGCTCGATGATGGCGTCGAGTTTGGCCTGCGTGGTCCAGCCCATTTTGACGAGGTCGGGCAGCGGGATGCCGCCCACCGTCGAGTAACGGGCGATCGGCACCATGTCGTCGCCGTGGCCTCCGAGCACCAGCGCCGAGACATCCTCCACCGAGACGTTGAACTCCTCGCTCAGGAACTTCCGGAAGCGCCCCGTGTCGAGCACGCCAGCCATGCCCACCACTTTGTTGGTTGGCAGCCCACAAGACTTCTGCAGGGCCCACACCATCGCGTCGAGCGGATTGGTGATGACGATCACGAAGGCGTTGGGGGCATACTGCTTGATGCCTTGGCCTGCCTGCTCCATCACCTTGAGATTGATGCCAAGCAGATCGTCGCGGCTCATGCCGGGCTTGCGCGGCACACCCGCCGTGATGATGATCACGTCCGCGCCGGCGATGTCGGCATAGGCGTTGGTGGGCTTCAGGTTCATGTCGAAGCCCTCGATGGCGCCGGCCTGGCCGATGTCGAGGCTCTTGCCCTCCGGCACGCCCTCGATGATGTCGAACAGCACCACGTCGCCCAGCTCCTTGAGGCCTATGAGGTGGGCCAGCGTGCCGCCGATCATGCCCGCGCCGATCAGCGCAATCTTGGTGCGCGCCATAGCCTGGTTGCTCCTTGTGGTGTGCTGCGCTGCCGGAATCGAGCCAACATGAAGGGGGTCAGACCCTCGCGTCCAGTGTTGGAAATGACACAACAAGGGACGATGCGAGGGGTCTGACCCTCAAGCTGTTCGTTAGCCCGAAAGCTGAGGCCGTTCAAGGCGACGAAAGGCTTGGCTGTCGCGCGACGGAGGGTTGAGACTCGAACCGCCCGAGATGGCCGGAGTTTATGGCCGGAGTTTATGGCTGGAGTTCAAGCCAGATAATAGATAATGCTGGCGCCCGCTCATGCAGCACCTCGATCGTAACCTCAGGTATTGCATCATCGGCGCCGGGGCCTCGGGGCTCGCGGTGGCGAAGAATTTCGTCCAGCGCGGCATCCCATTCGACTGCCTGGAGCGCGAGGAGGACATCGGTGGCCTGTGGAACATCGCCACGCCCTCCGGCGTGGTGTATGAGACCACGCACCTCGTCTCCTCCATCAGCTCCACGGGCTACGACGACCTGCCGATGCTGGACGAGGACTACCCGGAGTACCCCAGCCACGCGCGGGTGCTCGGCTACTTGCGCGATTTCGCTCGCACCTTCGGCCTTCTGGATCACATTCAGTTCGGCAAGCCTGTCACCGAGGTCGCGCCAGCTGGCAACGGCACCTGGGCAATCTGGGTGGCCGGCGAGCCACAGCCGCGCCTTTACGGCGGCGTGATCCTCGCGAGCGGGCACCACGACGCGCCGCGCACGCCGACCTATCCCGGCACCTTCTCCGGCGAGATTTTGCATTCACGTGCCTACAAGAGCCCGCGCCAGCTACGCGACAAGCGTTTGCTGGTGGTGGGCTGCGGCAACTCCGCGGCCGACATCGTCTCGGACGCCGCGCACAACTCTTCGCAGGTGCTCTTAAGCCTCCGCCGCGGCTATTGGTTCGTGCCGAAGTTCATCCTGGGCTTCCCCACGGGCGACGTCCTCTCCTACGCCGAGATGGTGCCGCTGCCGCGGCTCGTGCGGCGCTGGCTGTTCCAGAGCGTGCTGTGGCTGGTGCAGGGGCCCCCCTCGCGGTACCGCATGCCGGACCCCGACTACAGCATCGATGAGGCGCATCCCACCATGACCGACGAGATCCCGCGCCTCGTGGCGCACGGCGACCTCGTCGTGAAGCCTGAGATTGCCGCCTACGAGGGTGAGCGCGTGCGCTTTACGGACGGCTCGGCCGAGACCGTCGACATGGTCGTGTTCGCCACCGGCTACCAGCCCGTCATCCCCTACATCGATGAGCGCGTTATCTACGCCGCCGACGGCCGCCCGCGGCTCCTCTTCAATGTCGTGCATCCCGAGCACGAGGGCCTGTTCGCAGCCGGCTTCGCCCAGGCCAACGGCAGCATGTGGCGGCTTGCCGACTACCAGGGCCAGTTGATCGCCAACCTGATCGTCGCCGGCAAGCACGCGCCGGAGCGCGCCCGCGCGTTCCGCCAGATGCTGGCCACCCGCGCCGCCCGTACGGGCCGCCGCACCTTCGTGGCTTCCGACCGCCACCGCCTCGAGGTCAACTACTATGACTATCGGCGGCTCATGAAGCGTCTCAACCGGAGATTCGGCCCAGTGCGGAAGATGAAACTGGAGCAGGGTAGGGGTGCCAAGAGCCGGAGCGAGGCGGCGGCCACCTGATGATCGCTTTAGAGGCTTGCCTACGAGCCCCCCTTGATGCGCCACACACCCGTCGTCTTCGAGCTCGATCCCTTCGCAGTGGGTGGACCTCGATCCCGCCAAACCACTCGGTGTGGCCGCGTGTCTGGCGCTCGGTCTCCGCGACCGGCCGAGGGCATCAACCGCGCTTTCGGGTCGCGTCGGAACCTCAATGCAATGCGACCTGACCGCCGCGCAGGCAAAGCCTAGCCTAGCGCGCCATTTCGATTGGCCTTGCGATTGTCCTTGCGATTGCCCTTGCGCGGTTGCCCTGCCAACCGCGCAACCGTCGGCGTTATTCCGGAGCTGCGCGAACGGCGGCGGGGTTGCGCTCGCTGCGGCCGGCCACATACGCCTCCGTCCGCATCTCGATGAGGCGGGAGACGGTCCGCTCGAACAGGAAGTGCGGGTCGCCTGCG
>JAFMSC010000424.1 GCA_017353825.1 Hyphomicrobiaceae bacterium
AACAAAACGACGCCTTGGGAAGCGCCTCCGAGCGGCTAGTCCGCGAGCCTGAGGCCCCAATCTTCAAGACGGACGCGCGCTGGTCCGTTCTGGAACGCAGGGGGCCGCGACTAGATCTAATGGGCCGCTTCCAGGTCTAGAAGCCGTGGACCGATCTGTTGGAGCGACACCTCTCCGGAGGGCCCACACGCCATCGGCACCGGCAGCGGCTAGGCGCCCTGCTTGGCAGCGCGCAGAAAGCGCCGGATGAGCTCAGGGTCCTTTTCGCCGAGGCGCACCTCCACGCCTGAGGAGACGTCCACGATGCCGGCGCCTGTCACCCGGATGGCCTCGGCCACGTTGTCGGGCGTGAGGCCGCCCGAGAGCATGTAGGGCACCTTGTCCTTCACGCCGGCGAGTGCGCCCCAATCGAAGGCTGCGCCGTTGCCGCCGGGGAGCGGGCTGTTGTTGGGTGCACGCGCATCGAACAGGATGAGGTCGGCGGTGCCGCGGTAGGCCAGCGCAGCCTCCGCGTCCCCGGCTGTCTCAACCTTGACCGCCTTCATCACCGGCTTGGCCCAGCGCTGGCGCACCTCTCCCACGCGCTTGGGGCTCTCCTCGCCGTGCAGCTGCAAAAGGTCGGGGTCGGCGGCCCGCACGACGGCATCGAGAAGGGCGTCGTCAGGGTCCACCACAAGCGCCACGATGCTGGCGTGCGCCCGAGCTCGGGCCGCCAGCGGCCCGGCCGCTTCGGGTGAAATGTTGCGGGGGCTCGGCGGGAAGAACACGAGGCCAACGTAGTCGGCACCGCCGGCGATGGCTGCCTCCAGCGCCGCTTCGGTCTTTAGCCCGCAGATCTTGACTTTGGTCTCGGCCATGGCGGGCGGGTCAGACCCTGCAGGCCTGAGCCCGTGCTCCAACTTTTGCATTTCCCTGTCTAGATGAAGCGCGGTGTCGTGGCAAATCTCGCCGCCGCCAGCGCCTGATCCTTGTTCACCACCCACCGATCCGACCGGCAGTGTCTGACCCCTCGGGGCGCTCGTACACCGCCACGGCCGCGGCCAAGTCCTCGATGGAGGCGCCGACAGACTTAAAGAGGGTGATCTCCTCGGCCGAGGTGCGCGCCGGCACGGTGCCGCGGCACAGCTCGGCGAGGTCTGCCAGCACCGCCTCCGGGCCGATCACGCCGGCCTCGAGCGGCTGCAGGATGTCGCCGGCCTCGGCGAAGGCCCCGGCGCGCGTATCCACGAAAAGGCGGGCACGGCGCACGGCCTCGTCGTCGGTCTCGCGCATGGTGGGCTTGAATGCGCCGACACAGTCGAGGTGGGTGCCGGGCCTCAGCCAGGCTCCGCGGACGAGCGGTTCGGACGAGAACGTGGCCGTGGAGACGATGTCGGCGGCACCCACGGCCGCAGCCAAGTCGTCGGCGATGGTGGCGGCGATACCCGACTGGGCCAACTCCATCATGAGCGCCTCGGCGCGCGGGCGCGAGCGGTTCCACACGGCCACCTCGCGGATCGCGCGCACCGAGGCATGCGCGCGCACCAGAAACGGCGCCAGCGCCCCGGCACCCACCATCAGCAGGCGGACGGCGTCGGGGCGTGAGAGGTAGCGGCTGGCGAGCCCCGAGGCGGCGGCCGTGCGCCAGGCCGTAAGCCGGGTGGCCTCCATGACGGCCAGCGTTGCGCCGGTCTCGGCCGACAACAACAGGTAGCTGCCGATGACCGCCGGCGCGCCGTGCGCTGCGTTGTCCGGGTAGACCGTAACCGCCTTGAGGCCCAAGTATCGGCCGGCGAAGGCGGAGCCGGGCGCGCGCGCCTCCCAGGCCGGCATGAGCAGCAGCGTCGCCTCGGGACGGCCGTCAAGAGCGACGGTGTGGTGGTGCCGCGGCGGCGCGATGCCACCCTTGGCGAACGCCGCCTCCAGCCTGTCGATGAGGGCCGGGTAGCTCAGCGCCGCGTCCACGGCGGCGCCACCGAAGATGCGCATGCCACACCAGGGTTCAGGGTTATAGGGAGCGAGCTCCAGGTTGTCGCGACAGTCGTAAGTTCCAGCGCGGCCAGCTTAGACCCGCCGCCGGAGCCAAGCGAAGGGCCGGTCCCCCGTAATGTAACCGGCGCTTTAGCGGGTCGCCTCGATGAGCTGGCGCGACGGCTCGGGCTGGCGTTGCCGGTTGAGGCGCTCCACCTCGGCCCTCCAACGGTGGGTCTCGGCGTCGCCGCGGCGGGCGCTGCGGCGCCAGTGCGACTGGGCGACCCACGTCGCCGCGCCGCCGATGAGAACGCCAACGATCAGCGCGCCGAGCAGCCAGACATAGAACGGAAGCACGAGCGAGAGGGCGGGTGCATCCGGACGGAACGGGTCGAGCGCAAGCCGCACGCCCTGCGAGTTGGCGACGCCGAGCGCGGCGAACACAACCACCGCCGGCAGCAGCACCACGAGCCTGACGATACGGCGCAGCACGCTCACCTCTGACGGGCACCTTTGACGGGCACCTCTGACAGGCACCTCTAACTGGCATTGCGGATTATGGACTGGGGATTGAGCTTCGGAAAGCCATCCTGGAGCCGCCGCGTCCCGTCCCCGAAAATCCAATCCCCGAACCGCAATCTCCCTCAACTTACTGCTGGCCGACTGCCCACCCGGTTCAGGCGCTCACGCAGGTCCTTGCCGGTCTTGAAGAACGGCACGTACTTCTCGGACACGGCCACCGAGGCGCCGGTGCGGGGGTTGCGGCCGATGCGCGGCGCTCTGTGCTTGACGGTGAAGGCGCCAAAGCCACGCAGCTCCACGCGGTCGCCCCGCGCCAGGGCGTCAACGATCTCGCCGAAGATGACGTTGACGATCCGCTCCACGTCCCGGTGATAGAGGTGGGGGTTGGCGGCCGCGATCCTCTGGATCAACTCGGACTTGATCATGCCACGCGTCCTGGGGCTACGGAAAGCTCTGTAATTGCTCATCTTTCCGTACCGTGCCAAACGGATACGAGGCCGTCAAGGCGCAAGCTTGCCAGCCGGCCGTCGTCGCCCAGGAGGCGGCCGAGGTGTTCCAGGGCGGTCAGGCCGGTCGCCCGCGCCAGGGCCTGGGTCGCCACGCGCACCAGGCTCCAATCGCTGTCCCGACTGGGCTTCCAATCCACGATTTTGAGCCCTTTGGGCACGCTGCGCTGGTCCTCAAGGTACCGCACAACCTCCCCTTCGCCACCGATCTGGTCGATCAGCTTGTAGGTGAGCGCATCGCGACCCGAAAACACGGCGCCCTGCTCCAGACCAGCCACACTGGCGGTGTCGATGCCGCGCCGCGTGCGCACAAGATTCACGAACCACCGTTGCGATTCTGCCACCATGCTCTCGGCCGCCGCCTTGCCGAGCTCGTCCAGCGGCTGGAACGGCGACGGATTGGCCTTCAGCGGCCCGCTCTTGATCTCGTTGATTTTGACACCGAGCTTCTCCAGGAGCTGGGAGAACTCGGGCCACTGGAAGATCACGCCCACCGAGCCGGTGATGGTGTTGCCGCGCGCAATGATCTGGTCGGTGGCAAGGCCGACGATATAGGCGGCGGAGGTGGCGATCGTGCCGAACTGCGCCACCAGCGGCTTGGACTTGGCAAGCTCGCGCAGAGCCTCGAACAGTGCCTCGCCGCCCACGGTGGTGCCGCCAGGGCTGTTGACGTAGACAACGACGCCCGCAACCTTACTGCTCTCGCCCACCTTCTTGATCAGGCGCAGCAGTTCCCGGTCATCGGTGATAAGGTAGTCGATGGTGATGCGGGCGATCTGCTTCTGCTCGAACAGGCCTGCCCGGTCGGCC
>JAFMSC010000425.1 GCA_017353825.1 Hyphomicrobiaceae bacterium
TCGAAATCCGGCGCCGTGTCGTTGATCTTCAGGCCCATCCCCGCCTCCCATATGACCTGGCGCACCCGACCCCCGCGTCCGGCACGCCTCTCCTATAAACCGCCATATCAAGCAGAAGTGCCGCCCGAAACCAACCAAGATTTTCTGCTAAGCTACGCACTTCAACCGTTGCGGCGGCCGCTCGGCGCCGAAGGCGGGGCTTGAGGATGCCATCCTGGACGCCAGCCCAAGCCCGCTTCTCAACATGCTCGCCACCAAACCGGAAAAAAACCGGATGCGAGCTGATCGTCCTCGACCGCGCGCGCACGCAGAGGCCTGGTCAAACGTGCAGATGCATGCGTTTGGAGAAGACAGCGTTGGCAGAGTGATATACCGCTGCGGCGGGGTTCTCGAAGCCGCCCGCGACCGGGCAGCGGCGCTGGCAATGTTCCGGGGCTGGCCTCCGATTGACAGGTCGGGAACCGACCTTGCCCAAGTTGCGCCTCGCGCAAGCGAACCTGAAACCGTCACCAGGCCCGCAAAGGGCTAATGGCGGTCGTTGCGGTAGTTCATTGCCCAGGTACTGCGTACTTGAGCGCGGCGGAGGAGGCCGCGCCGCCCACGATGCACGGTATGCCCACCTCAGCGTGGCCCAGGGCGCCCGCGACGATGCACCCCAGCGCCAGCGCAGTCTGCCCGGCCTGGCCCCACCACACGGTGTTGCGCGCCCAGGCGGGGCCCTTCGTCTTGAGCTGTTCGATGGACGCCACGGCGTCGCGGCGCACCTTGCCAAACTCGAACGTCTCGGCGGCGTCGATCACCTCGGTGAGGACGGCCTTCGTCTCCTTGGTCTCGTAGCGCAGAGAGGTCTTCAGCATGTCGAGCAGCACCGGGTCGCGCGAGGCGTTGGTGGCGAGCGTCAGCTTAGCCATGTTGCCAACGGTGAGCCGGTCGAGGTTGTTCGTGTCCTTGGACCACTCCAGGATCGATACCATGCGCACGACCGGCTCGTAGGAGCCGGTGGCAAAATACTGGCCCCACAGCATGTCGATGGGGGCCGCGCCCACGTCGAGCGGCATGGTCTTCAGGGTGGGCAGCTTGCCCGTGATGAAGCGGTCGATGAGCACGCTGCGCGCCGGCATGCGCTCGGAGAACTTGGCGAGCAGCTCCTTCCAATGTGGATGCCCCGAATGGGCGATGGCCCTGACGATCGCCACCTGATCCTCGGGCGGCATGGGGAACATCCTGGCGATCAGCGCCTCGGCCTTCTTCGGATTGGCCTCGATCACCCCGGCCATGAAGCCGACATAGACCCCGGCGGTCTCCATGTCGCGGAAGACGCCCATGGCGCTGGCGGCGCGCACCAGCTCCGGCACCTTGTCGGGGTCGGGCTGGGTGCGGTAGCCGTTGATCCACCGCAGCATGTCTTCCGGCCGGGTGAACGGCTGCTGGTCGGACTGGCGCTTGGATGGCGCCGCGCGCAGCTCAAGCTGGCGCTGGGGAGATGCAGCTTGCGCCGCCGCTACGAACGAGGTCGAGACGGCGAGCGCGGACAGCAAGCCTATTGCGGTGCGCATGACTTCTCCCGTTCATCGGCCCGCACAGCCTCCACGCCGAGACGACGGGCACGGAATGGCGGATTTGTGGCAGCGGCTGCGCGGCAGGAACCATCGGCGGCGGCGCCAGTTAAAGGGCCCAAGCGGACACACAGAGAGGAGGTCCCATGTTGCACCGAACGCTCCTGGCGGGCGCTGTCGTTGCCGCGCTGCTGGCAGGCAACGGCACCGCCTTTGCTCAGGCGGTGGTCGAGACGCCGCCCACCCCGTACGTCGTGCCGGCGGCGCCGCCTGTGCCCTACGACGACGACTACGACGCGGGCCCGCCGTCTTCGCCGGTCTTCCGCGACTACCCTTACGATGCCATCCCGGACGAGGAGGTCGTCGTTGTCGGTCCGCGGCCCCGTGTGTGCGGCCCCGGCTCCTACTGGACCGGTGACGGCTGCGTTTACGCGCCGTGGTAGGCGGCGAGAAAGGCAAACGTGGGACGCGGAGCAATCGTCGCGCTGATCTTGGCAGCGGTGGCGGCCTCGGCCGTCGCCAAGGACGACCGCGCGCCGGAGCGCCGGCTGATGGTCGAGGCCATCGAGCGCCTGGCGCTCTCCGTCGGCGCCAGCACGGGCCATGCGAAACTCGACGAGCGCGTGCTGGACGCACTGCGCACGGTGCCTCGCCACGAGTTCGTCCCTGCCAACGCGTCCCGCATGGCCTACGCCGACCGCCCGCTCGATATCGGGCACGGGCAGTCGATCTCGCAGCCGTTCGTGGTCGCCTTCATGACCCACCTGCTCCAGGTGCAGCCCGACGACCGCGTGCTGGAGATCGGCACCGGTTCCGGCTACCAGGCGGCCGTGATGTCGCTGCTGGCGCGGGAGGTCTATTCGGTCGAGATCGTCCCCGGACTCGCCAACAGGGCGGCACTGACCCTGCAGCGCCTGGGATACGCTAATGTCAGCAGCCGCATCGGCGACGGTTATCGCGGATGGGAGGAGCACGCCCCTTACGACAAGATCATGGTCACCGCCGCGCCGGAGTATATTCCCCAGGCTCTGCTAGCTCAGCTCAAACCGGGCGGGCGGCTCGTCATTCCAGTTGGCTCCATCGATCCCGGCATGCAGGTCCAGAACCTCATGGTGGTCGAAAAGGCGGCCGACGGCACCACGACCAGCACCAGTGTCATTCCGGTGCGCTTCGTGCCGCTGGTGCACGGGAAGACCAATTGAACCTGTCCTCGTCTGCGGGGCGAGGTTGCCTATCCATTGTCCTTCACCACGGAGATGTCCGGCGCGTCCTCGTTCTTCATTCCCTGAACGTGGTAACCGGCATCGACATGGTGCACCTCCCCGGTGACGCCGCGGGCGAGGTCGGAGAGGAGATAGAGCCCAGCTGCGCCGACCTCCTCGATGGTCACCGTGCGCCGGAGCGCAGAGTTGTACTCGTTCCACTTCAGGATATAGCGGAAGTCGGCGATGCCGGAGGCGGCGAGCGTCTTGATGGGGCCGGCCGAGATCGCGTTGACGCGGATGCCGCCCTTGCCGAGGTCGGCCGCCAGATACCGCACGCTCGCCTCCAGCGCAGCCTTGGCGACGCCCATCACATTGTAGTGTGGCATCACCTTTTCGGCGCCATAGTAGGTGAGGGTGAGGAGCGACCCGCCCGGCCCCATCAGCTTCTCGGCGCGCCGGGCGAGCGCGGTGAAGGAATAGCAGGAGATCAGCATCGTACGGGTGAAGTTCGCCTCCGTCGTGTCCACGTAGCGCCCGTCAAGCTCGGCCTTGTCGGAGAAGGCGATGGCGTGCACCAGGAAGTCGAGCCCGTTCCATTGGCGTGCG
This sequence comes from Hyphomicrobiaceae bacterium, assembly GCA_017353825.1. GTDB lineage: Bacteria > Pseudomonadota > Alphaproteobacteria > Rhizobiales > Hyphomicrobiaceae > AWTP1-13. The sequence continues at coordinate 3,368 of JAFMSC010000425.1, forward strand.
AGCGCAGCAAACACGGCATCAACGGATGCGGTGTCGGTCACGTCGCAAGGCAGGATCAGCTCGGAGGCCGCTTCGGCGGCGAGCGGCTCGACCCGCTTCTTCAGCGCGTCACCCTGGTAGGTGAAGGCCAGCGTGGCGCCCTGAGCGGCGACGGCCTTGGCGATGCCCCAGGCGATCGACCGGTTGTTGGCGACGCCCATGATGAGCCCGCACTTGCCCTTCATCAGAGTTCCGGCCGGAAGATCGAACGCCTCGGCAGGTCCACTCATATCGTAGCCCCTTGTTAACTTTTGTTCCCCCTGACCCCGCACTTCGGCTCGGGCCGGCATCCTACACGATCGGCCCGGCCGGTACACCCGGGCTCACTCGGGCATCAGCTTGCAGAGCAGCCGCCGCAGCTGCTCAGCTTCAGCTT
>JAFMSC010000097.1 GCA_017353825.1 Hyphomicrobiaceae bacterium
CGCTTTCTACACGGGCTTTTGCGTGCTCATCTGCCGCACTATATGAGCGTGAGATTTGGGCGCGGATGCTGTTTGCGGGTCCGCCGCCCGATCGAGAGTTGATTCCTGTCAAACGACGCCGTTGTCGCGCCCACTAGGGGCGAAACGGCCGTGCGGAGGAGGAATGCCATGAACTTCGATATATACACCGACCGCGCGAAAGGATTCGTGCAGGCCGCCCAGAGCTTGGCCTTGCGCGAAGGCCATCAGCAGTTCGGGACCGACCACCTCTTGAAGGTCTTGCTCGACGACCCGGAGGGCCTTGCGGCCCGCATCATCCAGAGCGCGGGTGGCCGGCCAGGCGATGCGCTCGCACCGGTGGAGCGGTCGCTAGCCAAGCGCCCCAAGGTGTCCGGCGGCGGCGCCGGCCAGGTATACCTGGCGCCGGAGCTCGCGCGTGCCTTCGAGCAGGCCGAGAAGCTCGCCCAGAAGGCCGGAGATAAGTTCGTCACGGTCGAGCGCTTGCTCCTAGCGCTGGCCATGGACCCCTCGACGGAGGCCGGCCGCGCCCTCAACGAGGCGGGCGTCGACCCGACCACCCTCAGCCGCGCCGTGGCCGAACTGCGCAAGGGCCGCACGGCCGACAGCGCCGCGGCGGAGCAGAGCTACGACGCGCTGAAGCGCTATGCTCGCGACCTCACGGCCGCGGCCGCCGAGGGCAAAGTCGATCCCGTAATCGGGCGCGATGAGGAGATCCGTCGCACCATCCAGGTGCTGTCGCGCCGGACCAAGAACAACCCCGTACTGATCGGTGAGCCCGGTGTCGGCAAGACCGCGATCGCCGAAGGCCTCGCCCAGCGCATCGTCAAGGGCGACGTGCCGGAGAGCCTCAAGGACAAACGCCTCCTGGCGCTCGACATGGGCGCGCTGATCGCCGGTGCCAAATACCGCGGCGAGTTTGAGGAGCGGCTGAAGGCCGTGTTGTCGGAAATTGAGGCCGAGGGCGGGCGGATCATCCTGTTCATCGACGAATTGCACACCATCGTCGGCGCCGGCAAGGCCGAGGGCGCCATGGACGCCGGCAACCTCTTGAAGCCCGCGCTCGCGCGCGGCGAGTTGCACTGCATCGGCGCCACTACCCTCGACGAGTACCGCAAGCACGTCGAGAAGGACGCGGCGCTGGCGCGGCGCTTCCAACCCGTTTTTGTCTCCGAGCCCACCATGGAGGACACCATCTCCATCCTGCGCGGGCTCAAGGAGAAATATGAGCAACATCACGGCGTGCGCATCACGGATTCCGCATTGGTGGCCGCGGCCACGCTCTCCAACCGCTACATCACCGACCGCTTCTTGCCCGATAAGGCCATCGACCTCATCGACGAGGCCGCCTCGCGCCTCAAGATGGAGATCGACTCCAAGCCCGAGGAGCTGGACGCCATCGACCGCGACCTCATGCAGATGAAGATCGAACGCGAGGCACTGCGCAAGGAGAGCGATGTCGCCTCCAAAGACCGCCTCGCACGCCTCGACAAGTCGATCGCCGACCTGGAGGAGAAATCCAAGACGCTCACCGCCCGCTGGCAGAGCGAGAAGCAGAAGCTGGGCTCGGCGCAGAAACTCAAGGTGGAGCTGGACCAGCGTCGCCACGAGCTCACCCAGGCGCAACGCCGCGGCGATTTCACCCGCGCCGGCGAGCTGGCCTACGGCATCATTCCAGGCCTGGAGAAGAGGCTCAAGGACCTGGAGGCCAGCGACGCCACGACCGGTGCCATGGTTGAAGAGGCGGTCACGCCCGACCACGTGGCGGCTATCGTCTCGCGCTGGACTGGCATTCCCGTAGACAAGATGCTGGAGGGCGAGCGCGAGAAGCTGTTGCGAATGGAGCAGGAGCTTTCCAAGCGCGTGGTCGGCCAGCGCGAGGCGGTGGAGGCCGTCTCCACGGCTGTGCGACGGGCGCGCGCCGGGCTGCAGGACCCGAACCGGCCGATCGGCTCGTTCATCTTCCTGGGACCGACCGGCGTGGGCAAGACCGAGCTCACCAAGGCGCTGGCCGCCTTCCTGTTCGACGACGAGCAAGCCATGGTGCGTATCGATATGAGCGAATATATGGAGAAGCATACGGTTGCCCGCCTGATCGGCGCGCCTCCGGGCTACGTTGGCTACGAGGAGGGCGGCGCGCTCACCGAGGCCGTGCGCCGCAGGCCCTACCAGGTGGTGCTGTTCGATGAGATCGAGAAGGCCCACCCCGACGTCTTCAACGTACTGCTGCAGGTGCTCGACGACGGTCGCCTCACCGACGGTCAGGGCCACACGGTAGATTTCAAGAACACGCTCATCGTGATGACCTCCAACATCGGCTCGGAGTACCTCGCCAACCAGAAGGAGGGCGAGGACACGGACGCGGCGCGGCCCTACGTGCTGGCCGAGCTGCGCACCAAGTTCAGGCCGGAGTTCCTGAACCGGATCGACGACATCATCCTGTTCCACCGCCTGCAGCGTGAGCAGATGGTCTCTATTGTCGACATCCAGATCGGGCGCCTGCAGAAGCTGCTTGCCGACCGCAAGCTGAAGCTCGAGCTCGACGATGCGGCACGCACGTGGCTCGCCAACCGCGGCTACGACCCGGTCTACGGCGCGCGCCCCCTGAAGCGCGTGATCCAGAAGTCGGTGCAGGACCCGCTGGCCGAGCAGATCCTGGCCGGTCGCATCCGCGATGGCGACACGGTCAGCATCACGGTCCGCGGCGGCAGGCTGGTGATCAACGGCCGGCCCGTGAAGGAAGCGGCATAGGCGATCGAGAGGTCATCCCACGCGGAGCGATGCGAGCGGCACGCGAGCAGCGCTCCGACGGGGATGGCCCATTCGTCAGCTTCGTGGATGCCGCGTGCACAAACCCGGTAGGATACGCGCGAAAAAAGAAAGACCGGGCGCTGGGCCCGGTCATCAGTGACTTCGTTGGCCCTGTAAGGGGCGCTTGAAGGCATCGAAGGGAGGGTAGTTGCCTTCAATAGCTGTCCGTCACAGCTGCATATACTATGGGCGCAGGTCTCAACTTGCGGTAGACGGATCAAGGCATGTGAGCCATGCGCTCATGCATGTCTCAGTACTTCCACTGGCGCGCCTTGGCGACCAGGAAGTCGCGGAAGACCTGCACCTTCTTCGCGGTCTTAAGCTCCTCAGGCAGCACGAAATAAAGAGGTACAGTGGGAAGGTCCACGTCGCGCAGCACCGGCACCAGGTCGGTCTCGTCCTCGACGAGATAGTCAGGCAGAAGCCCGATACCGATGCCTGCCCGTATCGCATATTTCATGGCGACGATGCTGTTGGCCGCGAAGGCGGGCTTGCGCGGCGCGCGGCCGTCGATCCCGGCCGTCTCGATCCATCGGATTGCGCTAAGATGCGCCGCGGGTGTGCCGCTGTAGGACACGATAGCGTGGTCGTCGAGCGACTCCAGCGTCTGCGGCGCGCCGTATCGGCGTACATACTGCGCCGACGCGTAGGCGTGGATCTTGATGGTAAAGAGCCGCCGCCGGATCAAATCGCTCTGCTGTGGCTCCGACGTCCAAATCGCCACGTCGGCCGCGCGCATAGCGATGGCAATCTGCTCATCGCTCAGGATCAGCTCGATGCGGATGTCCGGGTAGAGCTCGAAGAACTCCCGTAGGCGCTGCGTGACCCAGATGGTGCCAAGCCCTATGGGCGCCGTTACCTTCAGGTCGCCCGAGGGCTTGGTCGTGGTGTCGGTGAGCAGCGTCTCGGCGGTGGACAGCTTGTTCATAATCTCGCTGGCCGTGCCGAACAGCATTTCGCCCTGCTCCGTCAGCACCAGCCCGCGCGCGTGCCGGTGGAACAACGCGACCTTCAGCTCCTTCTCCAGCGCTGAGACCTGGCGGCTCACCGCCGACTGGCTCATGCGCAAGGCTTCGCCCGCGTGGGTGAAGCTGCCGGCCTCGGCGGCGGCATGGAAGATGCGTAGCTTGTCCCAGTCCATTGACGCGTTTTCTGTGACCACGGCAGGTGATGTGGGCTAGGCCTATGCAGGGGCCCGCACGGTGTTCTCAACCTTGGCAAGATAGCGCTCGGCCTCGAGCGCGGCCATGCATCCCATGCCGGCCGCGGTGACGGCCTGGCGGAATGTCTCGTCCTTGACATCGCCAGCGGCGAACACGCCGGGGATCGACGTGCGCGTCGAATCCGGCGCCGTGATCAGATAGCCCGACGGGGTGGTCTCGAGCTGGCCCCTGAACAGCTCCGTGGCGGGCGCATGGCCGATGGCGATGAACAGCCCGTCCACGGCGAGCGTCCTGGTCTCGCCAGTCTTTGCGTCTTTGAGTACGGCGCCGTTGACCCCCTTGGGGTCGTCCCCGCCCAGCACCTCCTCCAGCACCGCGTTCCAGATCACTTCGATCTTGGGATTCTTTAACAGCCGCTCCTGCAGGATCTTCTCGGCCCGGAAACGGTCGCGCCGGTGCACGACCGTCACCTTCTCGGCGAAGTTGGTGAGGAATAGCGCCTCCTCCACCGCCGTGTTGCCTCCGCCGATCACGGCCACCCGCTTGCCCTTGTAGAAGAACCCGTCGCAGGTGGCACACGCCGATACACCATAGCCCTTGAACTTCTCCTCCGAGGGCAGCCCAAGCCAGCGCGCCTGGGCCCCGGTGGCGATGATCAGCGCATCGCCAGTATACGTGTCGCCCGAATCCCCTTCGAGCCGGAACGGCCGCTTCTTGAGATCGGCCTTGACGATCAGGTCGAGAACCGTCTCGGCGCCCACGTGCTCGGCCTGCAGCCGCATCTGTTCCATCAGCCACGGGCCCTGGACGACATCGGCGAAGCCCGGATAGTTCTCAACGTCGGTGGTGATCGTCATCTGACCGCCGGGCTGGCTCCCCTGGATCACCACCGGGTTTAGCATTGCACGCGCTGCATAGATCGCCGCCGTCCAGCCGGCAGGGCCTGAGCCGAGGATGATCAGCTTGGCATGCTTGGTTGTCATGGCATTCTCGCGGCGGAGCCGGGGTTGGGATGGAGGGGGCCGGAGAGAACGAATCCCGAACCGATATGGTTAGGCTATACGGCCAGCGCAACGCAGTGGTCAATCTACCGCAGCGGTGGGGTGCCCCGAGCGAGCCGGGCTTGGCGCGATTTTCACCCACCAAGCCCAGCGGCCGCAGGCCGATTATAAGGCGTGCGGGTCGGCTCCTACATATTGCCCACGCGCCAGGGCTGAGGTAGGTCGTGCGGCCTGGCTGCTTGGAGCACCTCCCATAGCTTGGAGAGCTGATGCAGGACGCGCGCCTTACGTCGTGGTTATGGGGGCCGGTGTCGGCGCTCGGCATCTGGGCGGCGCTCCTTACCCTCGCCGCGGACCAGGCCCACAAGTGGTGGATACTTGCCGTCTACCGCCTCCAGGACCGGGGGCGGGTGCACGTGACGCCCTTCCTGGACTTGGTCTACCTCAAGAACAGGGGCATTAGTTACGGTCTCCTGCCGCTCTACAGCCGCGAGGGGCAGTGGCTATTCGCCGGCTTCGCCGGCCTCGCCGTCGTGGTCATGGCCGTCTGGCTCGCCCGCGGCATTACGGGCAAGCTGCCCGCGCTGAGCCTCGGGCTGATCATGGGCGGCGCCGCCGGCAACGCCATCGACCGGCTGGTGCTGGGTGGCGTGGCCGACTACATGCAGCTACACGCCTTTGGCTTCTACTGGTATGTGTTCAACATCGCCGATGCGGCCTTGGTTGCCGGCTGCTGCGGTCTGCTATACGAATTCCTTAGGTCTGAGTCGCAATCGCGCCGCAAAGTTGCTCTAAGTCCTTCAACGAAGCGGGGACTCGGGGGATGATGACGTATGCTTCCGCGCTGCCGAAACCGAACCGCCCTGATCGCCGGGGGCCTCGCTCTATGGGCTTTGGCCTTGGGCGCCTGTGACAGCATCGCGCTTGAAGGCAAGGTGTTCGACTGGATGGGCCTCAGCCCGTCGGCCCTCGATCTGAAGCGGGCCGACCCCAAGATGGCCGAGCGAGCGCCACTGGTCGTGCCTCCCAACGTCGCGCGGCTCCCCGAGCCGGGGTCCGGCAAGACCACCAACAACGACCTAGCAGCCCTCAACGACCCCGAATTGCGCAAGCAGGCGGCAGCCAAGGAGCGCGAGCGCCTGCACCTCGCCTACTGCCGCGGCGAGATCCAGTGGAAGGAAAAGGCTCTCGACCAGGCCTACTCCGCAACGTACAAGAGCCCCTATGGTCCGTGTCCGAGCCTGTTCTCGCTCAACGGCCTCGCCAAGTGAGCTGGGCGTCATGACGTGACGTGGGTCTCGCGAGGTGACCTGGTTGATGGCGATCTGTTGAGTGTTCGCGGGTAGGGCCGACATTAAGGGGTTGTCATTTGACTTGAGGCCGTTAGACCGCCAACAACACCGTGTTATCTCCACGCCCGTTGCGCCAGAGCGCGTCATCGCGATCGCCCAGGCTTCGATCTCCCACTCAGCCAGCCCGCGCTTCGCGCAAAGGAACTGCCGCCCCATGTGGACACCAGGCCAACGCCTCTTCGTTGCTCTCCTTGCCCTTATGCTGATCACACAAGTCTCTCCGGCCGCGTACGCCGCTAAGGCCGCCAGCGAGTACAGACTTTCTAACGGCCTGACGCTCATCGTGGTTCCCGACAATCGCGCCCCGGTTGTCACGCACATGCTCTACATCCGCGCCGGCTCTGCCGACGAGCCGCCCGGGACCTCAGGCATCGCGCATTTCCTCGAGCACCTGATGTTCAAGTCCACCGAGAAGCTCGCTAACGGCGAGTTCTCGGCTATCGTCTCGCGCTTGGGCGGCCAGCAGAACGCCTTCACCACATCCGACTACACGGCCTACTTCCAGCGCGTCTCCAAGGACCACCTTGGCAAGATGATGGAGATGGAAGCGGACCGCATGGTGAACCTGCGGCTCGAGCCGAAGGAGGTGGACACCGAGCGCCAGGTCATTATCGAGGAGCGCCGCGTGCGCACAGAGAACGTGCCGTCGAGTATCCTGGGCGAGCAGATGTCGGCCGCGCTCTACCAGAACCATCCTTACCGCGTCCCCGTCATCGGCTGGATGCACGAGATGGCCAAGCTCACCCGCGAGGACGCCCTCACGTTCTACAAGCGCTTCTATGCCCCCAATAACGCCATCGTCGTGGTGGCGGGTGACGTCGAGCCTGAGGCCGTCAAGACTCTGGCCGAGGCCACCTACGGCAAGCTGCCGCCGAACCCTGCGGTCGCCGCGCGGGTGCGCCCACAGGAACCGGAGCAGCGTGCGCCGCGCCGGGTGGAGCTGAGGGACGCCCGTGCGGGCAACGCCTCCGTGCGCCGCTACTACTTGGCGCCCGCCATGACAACGGCGCAGCCGCGCGAGGCCGAGGCACTCTACCTGCTCATGAAGATCGCCGCCGGCGGCGGCACCAGCCGGCTTTACCAGTCGCTGGTGGCCAAGGAGAAGATCGCCTCCAGCGCGGGCGGTTGGTACTCCGGCCTGAACCTCGACAGCGGCACGATCGGCATCTATGCCGTTGCGGCCGAAGACGTGCCGCTCGACAGGGTCGAGCAGGCCATTGACCGCGTGGTGCACGAGCTGCGTGAGAACGGCGCGACCCAGGCCGAACTCGACCGCGCGAAGAAGCAGTTCCTCGCCGAGTTCGTCTACGAGTCCGATAGCCAGGAAGCGATGGCGCGCCGCTACGGCTCCGCGCTCGCTCTGGGCCTGACGGTAGAGCAGATCGACAGCTGGCCTGAGACCATCGCCAAGGTCACCCTGGCCGACCTGAAGCAAGCGGCCATCAAGTACCTCGACATCCGCAGCTCCGTGACGGGCACGCTGGTGCCGGTCAACCCCGACCCCGAGAACCTAATCGCGGCGCCCGCGCCGGAAACGACCGTGCCCGCGGCGCCCGCTACAGCCGGCCGGCCGAGCCGGGTGGCGCAATGACCAAGCACAGCTCAAAGGCGCAACGCATGCGTTTCGGATCGTGGTTTGGTGCCGCTTTCGGCGCTCTCACGCTGGGCGCGGTCACGCTGGCGGCGTTGTCTTTCTGCCCCCACGAGGCGCAGGCCATGCAGGTTAAGGAAGTCAAGAGTCCGGGCGGGATAGAGGCCTGGCTCGTCGAGTCGCACAGCGTGCCGCTGGTCGCCATGCGCTTCGCCTTCGACGGCGGCGGCAGCACCCAGGACCCTGAGGGCAAGGACGGCCTTGCCAATTTCCTCGCCAGCATGCTCGACGAGGGCGCGGGCGACCTATTCTCCGAGTCCTTCCAGCAACGCATGGAAGAACTCGCCATGCGCATGAGCTTCGACGACGGGCGCGACGCCTTCTACGGCAGCTTCGAGACGCTCACCGAGAACCGCGATGCGGCCGTCAAGCTGCTCGCACTGGCGCTCAGCAAGCCGCGCTTCGACGCCGATGCCATTGAGCGCATGCGCAAGCAGCACCTCGCCGGGCTCGCCTATGCGGCCCGCGACCCCACGCGCGTTGCCTCAGAGCAATGGATGGCGCTTGCCTTTGCCGGGCACCCCTATGGCCGGCCGGCCAACGGCACGCCCAAGTCGGTGGCCGACATTTCCCGCACCGACTTGGTCGCCTTCCACAAGCACGTCTTCGCCAAGGACAACCTGCGCGTGGTCGTAGTCGGTGACATCGACGCCAACACACTTGGGCTCATGCTCGATGAGGTGTTCGGCGCGCTGCCGGCCAAGGCCGCCCTCACGCCAGTCGCCAAGACCGAGGTCACGGCCGGCGCCAAGGAGACGCTGAAGGTCATCGACATGAATGTCCCGCAGTCGGTGGCCCGCTTCGGCCTACCCGCCATGGCGCGCGCCGACAAGGACTTCATGCCCGCATTTGTGCTCAACACCATCCTCGGCGGCAGCGCCTTCACTTCGAGGCTCTACCAGGAAGTGCGAGAGAAGCGCGGCCTCGCCTACGGCGTGGATACCTCGATCGTTCCCATGCGCCACGCCTCGATGTTCTTCGGCGGCGTGGCCACCAAGAACGAGGAGGTGGGCCGTTCGCTCGACGTGGTGCGGTCTGAGCTCAAGCGCATCGTGACCGAGGGCCCGACCGAGAAGGAGCTGGCCGACACCAAGGCATATCTCACGGGCTCCTTCGCGCTCCGGTTCGACACCAGCGCCAACATCGCCAACCAGCTGCTGTGGATGATGACGGAGGGCCTGGGCCACAGCTACGTCGAGACGCGCAACGCCCAAATCGAGGCCGTCACCATCGACGACGTGCGGCGCGCCGCCAAGCGCCTCTTCGACGGGCACGACCTGCTGGTCACGGTCGTCGGCCGGCCGAAAGGGCTGGGGCAGGGCGGCTGAGCAAGGCCACCGCTGATCCCCGACGCTTTCGATGCGGTCCCTTTACACTCGCACAGGACCGCAGGCATCGCTGGCAGAATCGGTCCAAGTGGATGTAAGATGACGACGGAGCTCCGCCATCTGTGAGATTACCGACGCGGACATGACTAGCGCTCTGCCCTGCGGCGCCTACAAGAACACGGTCTGAACAATCGGCGCCCCGAGCGTCAGGCCGTTGGCTGCCCGGGTGGTTCGAAATCTTGGTGTCGCTCCGGCGCCGAGATCGTGCACAAACTCCCATCCTCGCCGGACGTTAGCGCAGATGAGCGCGGCAGATTGGCGTCAATCAGATGGCGCGCCACAACACACCATCTCTTACGTCGTATATGTGGCTCATAAGCCGGCAAAGGCCGGGCGCGCCGGGATATGGCCCGGCTCGAGCATTGGGGGCGCTGGCGCGGGGCGTCCTCACGCGTTGCCTGCGCTCGGACAGCCAACAGTGCTCTCGACGGTGCTGCGCGGCCCGGCTGAGATGACCACTGGCTTGCGGTTGCAGATGTTCAGGGCCAATGGCGAGTGCGCGAAATTGGTTGGTCATCGGTACCCTTTAGCGCACCCGGACGCGACACATCGCCTGGACTGGCGACGCGAAATCGAGCCGGACTTGTCGCAGCGGTCCTTTGCCCGGCCGGCGTCGCGCCTGGAACATGGATGACAAGCCTAAGAAACCACGGTAGGGCTCGCGCTCATGGCTCACGATTCCATGGCTCACGATTCCATGGCCCACGGTTCAATGGCGCACGATTCCATTGAGACCGGCGCCCGGCGGAGCGACGGCGCTGCACCATTCCGGCAGTCCATCGTCGGATGCCTCGATGGCGCCATCGGCCGTTACGGCTTGTCCGAGGCCGAGCTAGCGCGCTGGCTCGATCGGCTCCAGCCGGCGATTGGGCGCCTTCACACCGACTATCGCGGCCGACGTCTGCCGCACCTCACCATCCCCGAGGAGACCGCCGACATCGCGGCGGCCGAGGCGGCCTACGCGAGGCTCGCGCAGGGCGCGCTCGCCATCGTATTCTTCGGCACCGGCGGGTCGAGCCTGGGCGGGCAAGCGCTGGCCCAGCTGGCGGGCTGGAACATCCCCGGCGCGGCCGATAGGGCCCAGCGCGGCCGCCCGCGCACCCGCTTCTACGACAACCTGGACGGCCACACGCTCACCTCAGCACTCGGCTCGTTCGATGATCTTGCTGCGGTGCGGTTCGTCGTCACTTCCAAGTCCGGCGGCACGCCGGAGACGCTGGTGCAAGCGCTGGCCGCGCTGGCAGCGGTGAAGGCCGCCGGTTTGGAGAAGCGTATCCCGGAGATGTTCCTCGGCATCACCGAACCCAAGACCGAGGGCAAGGTCAATGGACTGCGTACGCTGTTCGAAGAGCACGGCATCCCTTGCCTCGACCACCATCCACACATCGGCGGGCGCTTCTCGGTGCTAACCAACGTCGGCCTCCTGCCGGCCATCGCGCGCGGACTTGACCCACGCGCCGTGCGCGCCGGCGCCAAAGCGGTTGTGGATGCCCTCCTGGCTGCCGACAGCGCGCGCCACTTCGCGCCGGCGGAGGGGGCAGCGGTCGCAGTGGGGCTGGCGCGCGAGAAGGGGATCCG
>JAFMSC010000008.1:0-7421 GCA_017353825.1 Hyphomicrobiaceae bacterium
CCTGCGGTGCTGGCTCAAGCGCCTCTCCCGGCGCGCTGTCACCCCTCGGAGCGGTCTCCGCACCGGCGGGCGCTGCCTGCTGCCCGGAGGCGTCATCGGCATCGTTGCCCACGGGCTGCGCTGCGGGCCGCGCTTCCATCAGCGCCGCGGCAGCGCCCGGTGCGGCCTTGCCCGTCTCCGGCCCCTTCCTCCGCAGCCCATCCTCCTGGTGCCGCTTCGGGTCGAAGGCCAGGTAGGGAGGGTCGCCAGTGAGCTTTATTTCGTCCGGGAGGCTGCGGCGCAACAACTCGCTGAAGCTGCCGGCGCCAGCCCAACCGGTGGCAATCGTGCGCTCGTGCCCGAGCGCCCGCAACGCGCGGTCGGCCAGAGCCTCCAACGGCACCGGCGAGGCCGACGCCCGTACGCTGGCGATCACCTCGGCCAAGATCTCGCGCCGCGCCTCCTCGATCTTCCCCCTGCCGGCCGCGGCCGCCGGCTCCTCGCGCACTGGGGACGGGTCCTCGCCTGCCAGGATCAGCTCGATGAGGGCCCCCTCCCGCACCTCGCCGTCGCAAATCGCCGTGTAAGGCGCGGCCGTGAAGTCGTTGGCGAACACCACGGTGCGGCGCGCGTGCGCCCTCAGCCGAATGAGAACCGGGGTGAAGTCGGCGTCCCCGGACAGGACGATGAACTCGTCGAAATAGGTGTCGTGCAGGAGCAGGTCGCGGATGTCCATGACCATGCGGATGTCGGCGGAGTTTTTGAGCTGCGCCGTGAGCGGCGGGCAGTCGATCACTTCGAACCCAGCGCGTAGGAAATGGTGACGCACGAACGGGAACGAACTCATGTCGGTTGAGTTGTCGTGCGCGTTGCGCCGCGGCACCGGATTGCCGTAGCAGCGGTTCATGACGATGCGTCGCGGTGCGCTGCCAAACGAGGCGTTAGTGGGCGTGATCAGACTGCCGCTCTCGATCCCACGCAGCCAACGGGTGGACTCCTTGGCGAAGCGCTTGGCGGCGTCCTCGCTCTTGCGCTTCAGCGACATGTAGATGTTGTCGTAATCGACGAACACCGCGCTGAGGCACGGCCCGCCCGCATCCCGCTTCATTCGATACCCCCGACCCCTGCCGCCGAGCGACTCTGGAACTTATGCAAAGCCTGAGTCGCGCGGCGGCTGCAAGGCGCCCGCTGGTGCGTCCGTGTATCGTCAACATGAATACCGTCGGGTAGTCAGATAGGCCTAAGGCCGACGAGCGGCCCGAAACGCCGCGCAATCGCTCGTTGCGCTGGCGATTTGTGCCCGTCGGGGGATCACGGGCTTCGCTCTAATCCGCCCTAGCCTGCGCAGGGGGCTCGAACCCGGCAGGCGCCATCTCTAAGCCAGCGAACTCGAAGCCCGGCGCCACAGTGCACCCCACCAGCGTCCACGCCCCAAGGCTCTGCGCCTGCTGCCAGGCTTGTACCGGCACCACTGCTTGCGGCCGTTCTCCCGCCTCAAGGTCGGTGCCGAGCCGCGTCTCACGGCGCCCATGTTGATCGGCAATCGTCAGGAGCAGCGGCGCGCCCGCGTACCAGTGCCACACCTCGGCCGCATCCACCCGGTGCCAGCGTGAGACTTCGCCTGCTCTGAGCAGGAAATAGATCGCCGTCGAGGGCGCGCGTCCCGGTTTCCCGCGCGCCCTATCGCGGAACGTCTCGCGGTAATGCCCGCCCTCAGGATGAGGCCGCAACCCGAGCAGACGGATGATTTCGACGGCTTCCATCCTGCCCTACCGCGTTCTCGAGCGTTGTTGCCGGCGCGCCGATCAGAACTTGTTCTTGCGCGCCCTGATCTCGGCGAAGACCTGCCACTCGGGCTTGCCCTCCATGCCGAGGCGCTTCTGGATCGCGGTTACATGCGGGCGCAGGAACGGGTTGGTCTCCAGCTCCATGCCGATGGTGGTGGGCAGCGTGGCCTTGCCGGCGGCGCGCATTGCATCGACCTCTTTGGCCCGGTTCTGCAAGGCAGCGTTGTCGGGCTCGATGGTGAGCGCGAACTTGGCGTTGGCCTGGGTGTACTCGTGGCCGCAATAGACCGCGGTGTGCTCAGGTAGCGCCATCAGCTTCTTGAGTGAGTCCCACATCATCTGCGGCGTGCCCTCAATCACCCGGCCGCAGCCCATGGCGAACAGCGTGTCGCCGACGAAGGACACCTTGGCGGAGGGAATCACGTAGGTGATGTGGCCGGCCGTATGCCCCGGCGTGTCCAGCACCTCAATCCGGTGCGCGCCGAAATCAACGGTTCCGCCCTCGGCAACGGTCTCGTCGATGCCGGGGACCTTGGCGGCCTCGTTGCGCGGGCCGATGATCCTGCAGCCGGTGGCGGCCTTCAGCTGGGCGTTGCCGCCGGTGTGGTCGGCGTGATGGTGGGTGGTGAGAATGTGCGTAAGCTTCCAACCCTTCTCCGCAACTGCGGCCGTTACCTTGTCGGCCTCAGGGGCGTCGATGGAGGCTGTGACATTGGCCTCCGGATCGTGGATCAGCACGCCGAAATTGTCCGACAGGCAGGGAAACTGGTAGATTTGGAGGGCGGCCATGGGCTTTACTCTCCTGCCTCTGCTTGGTTTCTTGCTATGTCTGGCTACACCCTAGCAGCCTATTGCTCCAATTCAATCGGCCCGCAAGGTTGCGCTTGATACCCATGCAGCACGATGTCGTCGGACTCCGCGATTTCTACCACCGCCCGCTCGGCGGCATCGTGCGCCGGCTGCTGACGCAGCGCATCCGGACGCGCTGGCGCAGCGCGCGCGGCCGGCGGCTGGTCGGCCTGGGTTTCGCCGTGCCCTACATCGGCATGTTCCGCGAGGAGGCCGAGCAGCTGTGCGCGCTCATGCCGGCAACCCAGGGCGCGCTGGCATGGCCACAGTCCGGCAACGTGCTCTCGGTCCTGGTCGATGAGGTGATGCTGCCGCTGCCCGACAGCTCCATCGACCTCATCCTGTGCGTGCACTGCCTGGAAGTCGCCGAGAGCACCAGGCCGATGTTGCGCGAGATGTGGCGCGTGCTCACCCCAGAAGGGCGGCTGCTGCTCATCGTACCCAACCGGCGCGGCCTGTGGGCGCGCTTTGACACCACGCCGTTCGGCCACGGCCGCCCCTACAGCCGCGGCCAGCTGGAGCGGTTGTTGGCCGATTCGCTCTTCACCTCTCTGGAGTGGACAAGCGCGCTCTATATGCCCCCGCTCAATCGCCAGTGGGCCGTGCGCTGGGCCACCGTGTTCGAGCGCATGGGTGCCAGGCTATGGCCGGGCTTCGCCGGGGTCATTATCGTCGAAGCGCGCAAGGAGCTGATGGGTGCCATCCCCAAGGCGATACCAGCCAAGGGCAAACGCCAGCCGGTGCCAGCCTCCGGTTCCCTCTCCCCGCGCTAATGTGAGCGCCGGTCAGGTTGACGAAACGCGAGATGACGGCGTCAGCCTCTCCAACGGCGCGTCAGCATGAACACGGCCTTTTCGCCCAGGAGATTGTGCGCCGTGAGCGGCACCCAGGTGCCGAGCTTGCGGCCGGCAGCGTTGAACGCCACCGCCTGCTCGACGCGCGCGCCCACGGCGCGGCACAGTTCGGCAAAGTCCTTGATCGTGCACAGGTGCACGTTGGGCGTGACGTACCACGCCTCGGGCAGGTTCTCCGTCACCGGCATGCGCCCCGTCGCCAGGAGCCGCGCCCGCACGCGCCAGTGCCCGAAATTGGGGAACGAGACGATGGCAGAGCGGCCGATGCGCAGGAGCTGCTCAAGCACCTCCTTGGGCCGCAGCGTCGCCTGGATGGTGAGGCTCAGGATGGCGTAGTCGAAGGCATCGTCGGGGTAGTCGGCGAGATCGATATCGGCATCACCCTGGATCACGGAGAGCCCGCGCGCCACGCACGCGTTGACCCGTTCGCGCGACACCTCGATGCCGCGCCCGTCCACGGCCTTGGTGTCGGCGAGGAGTTGCAGCAGGGAACCGTCACCGCAGCCCACGTCGAGCACGCGCGCGCCACGCGCCACCATCTGGGCGATAAGCAGATGGTCAGCGCGGTAGACCGGTTGCTTGCCCGGCGCCAGCATCAGCTGCTCCGGCGGGGTGTCGGTAAGCCCCGTTTATGCGCCGCGGCGTTGAGGAAGCCGCGCACGGTGGCGAACAGCTCCGGCTCGTCCAGCAGGAAAGCGTCGTGGCCCTTGTCGGACTCGATCTCCACGAAGCTCACGTTGGCAGCTACGGCGTTGAGCGCCTGCACGATCTCGCGGCTCTCGCGCGTGGGATAGAGCCAGTCCGAGGTGAACGACACCACGCAGAAGCGCGTTCTCGTGCCCTTGAAGGCGTTGGCCAGCACGTCGCCGTACTCGGCGGCGAGGTCGAAATAGTCCATCGCCCGAGTAATGTAGAGGTAGCTGTTGGCGTCGAAGCGGTCGACGAACGTGGAGCCCTGATGGCGCAGGTAGCTCTCCACCTGAAAGTCGGCATTGAAGGAGAAGCTCTTGGCGTCGAGCCCCTGCAGGGAGCGGCCGAACTTGCGCTGCAGCGCCTCCTCCGAGAGGTAGGTAATGTGCGCGGCCATGCGCGCCACGGCGAGGCCGTTGCGCGGCTCTTTGCCGAGTTCCAGGTAGCGCCCGCCGGCCCAGTTCGGGTCGGCCATGACGGCCTGTCGGCCGACCTCATGGAAGGCGATGTTCTGCGAGGAGTGCCAGGCCGCCGCGGCGATCGGCACCGCGGCGAACACGCGCTCCTTGTAACGCGCCGCCCACTGTAGCACCTGCATACCGCCCATGGAGCCGCTTATCACACAGAACAGCGTGTCGATTCCCAGTTGGTCGATGAGCGCGACCTGGGCATCCACCATGTCGCCGACGGTAATGACGGGAAAGTCGAGGCCCCAGGGCCGGCCAGTGCTGGGGTTGAGGCTCGCCGGGCCGGTGGAGCCCATGCAGCCGCCGAGTACGTTTGGACAGATCACGAAGAAGCGGTCGGTGTCGATGGGCTTGCCGGGGCCAACCATCGTCTCCCACCAGCCGGGCTTGCCAGTGACGGGATGAGGGCTCGCAACGTACTGGTCACCCGTAAGCGCGTGCGGCACGAGCACCGCGTTCGTCTTGGCCTCGTTGAGCGCGCCATAGGTCTTGTAGGCGATGCGGTAGGGTGCCAGCTGGCGCCCGCAGGCCAGAAGCAGGGGCCGGCTCTCGGGAACGTCGAGGCAGTCGCTGCTGGGCTTCGTGGCCTGCAGCGCCCGTGCATCCGGCACCGCGGGCAGCTCTCCAATATTCGCCGTATCCATGAGCGCCGTTAGCTAGGCCGTCGTGAACGAATGTCAAGAGGCCCGGCGGGGTCAGACCCCTGGGAGGAGACCGGGTCAGGCCGTTCGCATCGCTCGAGAGGGAGGCAATAGGGAGGCTCCTCCTCCTCGCATCACGCCCCCCATCTCCACTCCTCATTGGCCCTCCCGGCGGTCCCCCTATCCTATTCGCCCCTCCCCGCCGGTCCCTGTTATGATGTGGGGCGCTGTGGCCCAAGGCCAAGCTTGGGAGAAGAGGAGCCGCAAGGATGTTCGACCAATTCACACCCAGGGGCCGTATCCTCGGCACGGCACTCGACTGCGCTGCGGCCAAGAGCTGGGACGCCGTAACGCTGCTTGAGATCGCGGAGGCCGCGAAGGTCCCACTCATCGACCTGCGCAGGGAGTTCAGCTCCAAGACCGACATCCTGGCCGCGCTCATGCGCGCGGTCGACGACGAGGTGCTGAAGCGGGCGCCCAAGCGCAGCGAAGGGCAGACGGCGCGCGATGCCCTGTTCGATATCATCATGACGCGCTTCGACGTGCTCGCTCCCTACAAGAAGGCGCTCCAGTCCATCTCTGCTTCAGGCCCGACCGACCTTGGGCTCGCCCGTCCTGTGCTCTCCTCCATGCACTGGATGCTCGAGGCCGCCGGCATCAACACGGAAGGCGCCGGTGGTAGCCTGCGCGTCACCGGGCTCGCGGCCCTCTACGCGTCGGTGTTCCGCACCTGGCTCCAGGACGACGACCCCGGCCACGCCCGCACCATGGCGGCGCTGGATCGCCGGCTGCGGCGCGGCGAGAGCGCTATCCGCAACGTGGAGCAGGTCACATCCGTGATGCGTCGGCTCGCCACCGACGGCCCCGCATTCATGCGCTCGGTGTTTCGCGGCCGCCCCCCGCCGCCGCAGCAGCCGGGACAGAGTTCGGAGGCCGGGCTTCCCTGACGGGCATATGTGAGACCAATGAGCCAAAGCTCTCAGCCGCCATCCCCGTAAGCCGGCCGCGGCCAAGGCCGGGGGAGGCGATCCGGGCCTCCATCAAAACGTCGAACGCTCGAGGTCCCCCATCGGAGCATGCCTGCGCAAGCGCTCGCATCGTCCAGAGAAACTCATGAAAGCGCGTGAGAACCCGTGATAACGCGAGAACCCAGGGCGGGATGACGGGAGAACGTTGCGTTCGACCGTTTGGTACCACGCAATTTTGGTACCTCAATAGAGCAAATACTGCGCCCGCTGGGCCCTGAACCGCGCCACCTCCTCCGACCACGCCGCGATAATCTCGGCGCCGCTGCTCCCGCTGGCGAGCATCCGGTATAGGCGCTTCGTCCCGCTTAGGGCGTGGAACATGGCCATGTTGGCGACGGGCTCGGCCATGCGCTTGGCCCGGGCCTCGGCGAACAGCGCCGCCAGCACATGCATGCCGGTCTCCAGCGGCTCGAAGCTGGCGGCATCCGTAACGACGATGCGTACCCCGGCGATGCGCTGGCCCTCGAAGCGGGGATTTAGGGCAACGCCAGCAACCGAGCGCGGGGTGAATTCACTCGGCGCGAAGCGCACCCCAGCCAGAGGCAGCACATTGAGGCGTTCGGCCAGGCGCCCGCCATCGAGCCACGGTGCTCCGAACAACGAGAACGGCATGAGCGTGCCGCGGCCCTCGTTCACCTCGGTCTCGCCTACGATTCCCATGCCTGGGTAGACGAGCGCGGCCTCGAAGCTCGGGATGTTGGGGCTCGTGGCAACCCAGGGCCGCTGCAGCTCGTGCCAGCGCATGAAGCGGCGCCAACCCTGCAGCGGGACCACCTCCAGGTCAAGCGCATCGAGATCCGGCAGCCAGCGCTCGCCCTTGATCATGCGCGCCAGCTCGCCAACGGTCAGCCCGTGCACGATGGGGATCGGATACTGGCCGACGAATGAGGCCAGCTCCGGCTCCAGAACGAACCCTGAGACGTAGTTCCCTCCCAACGGGTTGGGCCGGTCGAGCACGACGAAGCGGATACGCCTCGCCGCGGCCGCCTGCATGGCGAGCCCCATGGTGGAGATGTAGGTGTAGTAGCGCGTGCCGATGTCCTGGATGTCGAACACCAGCACGTCGATGCCGCGCAGCATGGCCGGCGTCGGCTTCTTTGTCGCGCCGTACATGCTGAAGACCGGC
>JAFMSC010000008.1:7431-22926 GCA_017353825.1 Hyphomicrobiaceae bacterium
ACCGGCACGCCCGTCCCGGCGTCAACCGTGTCGCCCACCTTTGCACCAGCCTCGACCTCGCCGCGGAACCCGTGCTCGGGCGCCAGGATGGCGGCGAGCTTCACGTTGGGCGCCCTGGCGAGCAAGTCCGCCAGGTGCTCGGCTCCAACGCGGCCGGTCTGGTTGGTGATGAGGCCCACGCGCTTGCCGGCCAGCGCGGCGAACCCGGCCCGAGCCAGCGCCTCGGCGCCCGTGACGATCGGACTCGATCGCGCCACGGATTGGCCATGCGATACGTTTGCCATGGCGAACATGCCAACGATTGCCGCGAGCTTGACGATAACTAGGGTCAGACTTCCGCGATCTGACCCCATTCCCCGACCAGAAAAGCCAACGCTCACCCGGTCAGCCCAAGCAGCCGCGCTGGGTTCTTGCGCATCATGGTGTCGATGTCGGCATCCGAGATACCCTCCCTCTCATGCCTGCCATTCTCATTGTTTCTTCCTCGAGCTTCCTGTGATTACAGCATGCTGACCTGGGCGGCCGGCGGGTCTACTCCGCCGCTAGCAGTGGAGCTTCGCCGGGTGTTTCCACCAGCCGCATCGCCTCCTCCAGGACGGCGGCATCAGCTCCCTCGCGCGGCGCCTGCTCGGAGAGGTGCCGGCGGAAGGCACGCGCCCGCGGCTGGCCGTGGTAGAGGCCCAGGATATGGCGGGCGATATTGTTGAGCCGCCCGCCGGCGGCTAGGTGCCGCTCGGCATACGGCAGCAGCCCTTCCATGACCGCACGCCGTGTCAGCGGCGCTCTGGCGGCGCCGAACAGCCGCCGGTCCACCTCGGCCAGAAGATACGGGTTCTGATAGGCGGCCCGGCCGAGGGCGACGCCATCCACCTTGGCCAGGTGCGCCTCCGCCTCTTGCAGCGACCCGATGCCGCCATTGATGACGATCTCCAGCTCTGGGTGCACCGCCTTGAGCCGGTAGACGCGGGCGTAGTCGAGCGGCGGTACCTCTCGGTTCTTCTTGGGCGAGAGGCCCTTGAGCAAGGCCTTGCGGGCATGCACGATGAACGTGCGGCAGCCGGCGCCGGCGACGGCGGAGACGAACCGCTCCAGGCCGTCCTCGCTGTCCTGGTCATCGATGCCGATGCGGCACTTCACCGTGACGGGCACGGAGACGCGCGCTCGCATGGCCCTCACGCACTCCGCCACTAGCTCAGGTTCCGCCATCAGGCAGGCCCCAAAGCGACCCTCCTGCACCCGGTCGGAGGGGCAGCCGACGTTGAGGTCGATCTCATCGTAGCCCCAGTCCGCGCCGATGGCTGCCGCGTCCGCGAGCCTGGCGGGCTCGCTGCCCGCCAACTGCAGGACTACCGGATGCTCCTCGGGACTGAACCCCATGAGGCGCTCACGATGCCCGTGCAGCACCGCCTCCGCCGTCACCATCTCGGTGTAAAGCCGCGCCCGGCGCGTGAGCAGGCGATGGAAGAACCGGCAATGCCGGTCCGTCCAATCCATCATCGGAGCGACACAGAACTTATGGTCTAGACCCTTCATCTTATTGATGTTTTTTATTAGCTCCGGCAACCCGCAAGCGGGACGGATGACCCTGATGACCCTTAGAGGACTGGTGCGGTTGGCGCAACCGCAAGCCGCCGCGTGGCCACTTGCTTGGACGGCTCGGCTTGCAGTGCATTGGGTAGGTACTCCAACGCCCCGCACCTGCACTGGACGTACCCGGCACGCCGCTTATCCGCCCCTGGTGGGCATCTACCTCGCATCACGATGGCCAGAATGGGGGGACGGCAACGGGGCCGCCCAAGGCGCTACAACATACCGGAATGGGTCGAGAGCGGGGATCGGCTATGCGAATCGGGTAAGCCCAATAGCGCTCGCCTTCATCGGCAAGCGCGCCAAATGCTGAGCGCTCGCCCGTTCAGCGAAACGACACGACTGGGCTGACGCCCCATTCTCGCGGACGAGTGCTGGATCGACGAGAAAAGCGTAGCCTATGCCCAGAGACAACCGGTCGAGACAGCCGGCCGAGACAACCGGCCGAGGCAACCGGCCGAAACAACCGGGATGCCGTTCGCGGCATCAAGTAATTTGCCGCGACCTGGCAAAATTGGTCGGCGTCTCGGTGCGCACACGGGTTCGCTTCTGATCGAGTTGACGCCTCGGCCTCCCTCCTAGCATGTTCGCGGGACCCCGGATAACCAGCGAATGGGGCAGCGGAGGGCAAACCTGCCCGCCCTGCGTCGCGTGAATGGGCTTCCTGCTCGCCGATCTGGCATGGACCGGCGAGCTCCCGCTCTTGACGATGGTGGTTCGGGCGTTTGCTCGGCTTACGTCCGAATCTGGCGATTTTTGATGGCGTCGCGCAGTCCGGTGAGCGCCTTTTTCAGCTCCTGATCGGTCGTCGCCGAGATCTGCTGGGTAAGCTTTTCGACAAGACCCTGTCTATCCTGGCTCGTGAAGATCGGATGATAGGACGGCAGTCCGTCGAGAGCCACCCCGATCATCCCAAGAATGTCAGACTTGGAGTAAAGGCGCGTCTCACTCATCCGCTGCACAAGATCGGAGTAGAGCTGACGGGCGCCGTCTTTCACTTGCTCAAGATAGTTGACATGGACTTGATACCTCTTATCGCTGGAAAGGGTCGAGAGATATGGCTCACTAAGGTCCAGTAACGCTGCGGAAACCTTGAATTCATAGACCGTAAGCTTGGCAAGTTCTGCGGCATATGGCTTCCCCTTTTGCGTCTCGGTCAAATAAAGATGCACCAGCCTATCGAGCGGTGCCAGCGCGCTGTCCAACCTCTGAAATCGTATGGTAACGGAGAGCTTCTGATTGAGTCCCATACGCAGGGGGATATTGTCGGGATTGACCATCCGCTCGAACACCGCCTTCGTCGCTGCATTCGACAGCGTCGGCAACGGCAAACCCTCGGTCTCGACCCGTTCGGCCAGAGCCCGGTATGAGGTTCCGTCCCACGCGTCATCCGCGGGGGGATAGCGTTCGCTTTGAGCGTTGGCCGACTGGACAGCCAAGCCGGCCCAGAAGAGCAGCCAGACCGATGACTTTAACATAGTGAAGCGTTGTCCCATGAACTCCTTCTCCAAGACGGACTGCTCGACGCCAGCTGGACCGCCCTATCGTCTGATCTATGGGCCGTAGTCTGATCGACCTGGCGCGCCCGGTGGACGTGGGTTCCACCGTGGTGAAACTTTGTTGCAGCCTGTGTCAGAAATGAGGTTCTTAGATTCATCCACGGCGCTTTCACGCCCCCGACCGGAAGCTTTCAGCATCGGCTCGCCGAACAAGAGCAGATGTTGCCGAGGCGACCAGGAGACGCCGTCCTCGACCTTGGCGCACATTCCAGGGTGGTTCCCCCAGAGTGGTTTGGCCCAGAGGGGGTTTGGCCCAGAGCGGTTTGGCCCAGAGCGGTTTGGCCCAGAGTGGTTCGCCCCATGCCGCTCAGCCTCTCGGGTTGCGTCCCGATCTGTGTGCACGCCCTGCGCGACGGACTACCCCGGCAGTCGGTGAGCGCACTTGGATCGGCGCGACTTGGATCGGCGCGACTTGGATCGGCGCGACATGGATCGGCGCGACATGGCGATCAGGTCCGATAACCCTGCGCCTTGTTCACCCCGATCTCCAGGCTTTCCAGTTCGCTCTCCACCTCCTCGTCCTGGGTGAAGGCGCTTTGAGGCGGCAAAGGCGTTCGCGAGGTCGCCGCCCAAGAGCGCGAGGAGGGTGAGCAGCATAGCGGGCACCACCACCAGCGCGAACAGGCCAATGCCTGCAAGCCACGAGATCTCCTCGGAGCCCGAGAACACGAAGCGGGGGCCCAGCGGCGCGCCGATCACCTTGCGCGAGAGCACTTCGGCACTGACGATGCCGGCCGCGACGAAAAGCAGCGCCCGCGCCAATCCACACGGCGAGGCGCGCGACGGCGGTTAGGGTCCTCCAGGCGGAGGTAGGTCCCGAAGCCTGAAATCCAGCGCCCATCCCCAGTCCCTCGCCTTAGTCCCTCGCCTTAGTCCCTCGCCTTCGCCGCCAGCCCGTACCGACGGCCCACCAGCTCGTTCCACTTGGCGGCGCAGGCTGCGCCGCAGCGCTTGGCCCAGCGCGCCAACACCACATCGTTGAGGGCGTTCGCGCGCACCTTGAGGTCGCGCTCGGACGGCTTGACCAGCTTCAGCTTGCCGGGCGGGCCGACCGGACAGGGGCCGGCGCCTGTGCTGCAGGCCACGCCCTCGTCGGTCTCTTCCTCGATGGTCTTCCAGGACTTGTCCTCGTGCGCCTTCATCTCTTTGGCAAAGAAGTCCCGGGTGTCCGGCGACAGTTTGTTCCACACGCTCTGGTTCATCACCCACACGCCGATGGTGTACCCGACGGGAAGACGGTAGAGCGTGCTCGTCACCTCCGGCCACTTGGCCTTGTAGCCCGGCATGGTGCCGGTGATCCCGCAGTCCACCACGCCCTTCTCCAGCGCCGGCACCACCTCGCGGAAGGCGATGGTGACGCCCACGCCGCCGACGGCCGCCACGAAGTCGCCCTGCGAGGTACCCTGCACGCGCACCTTCTTGCCCTTGAGATCCTCGATGCTCGCGATGTCGCCCCGGCAGTAGAAGACCTGCTCTGGGAACGGAAACGTGGCCAGGATCACGGCGTTGTGGCGCTCCTTCATGACCTTCTGCATCTCGGGCATCCAAGCATCGACGATCTGGCGGCCCATCGTGAAGTCCTTGGCCACACCGGCGATGTCGGAGGCCTCGATCACAGCGGCACCATCCTCCACGTAGATCGGCAAAGCTGCGGCCACGTCGAACACGCCTTGCTTGAGGAGCCGCAGCAGCTCGGTCCCCTTCAGGTTGAGCTCGGTGATGGATTTGATGTTGCCCGCAATCTTGCCGCCCGAGGCAGCAGGAAGTTCAGAGTCCCATAGGGGCTGCTCGAGCTTCTGCCAGTTGGTCAGGAAATTCCAGGTGCCGACGACATTGAACTGCTTGCTGTCGAGCTGCTGAGCTGTGCCACCGACGGCAGCGGCAACGATAGCGGCAAGCGCGGCTACCGCGATCGATAGGCGCATGAGCATCTCCTCGCCGAAAATGCTTGTGGGTAGCATCCCGTAACGGGAGAGGGGCGCAACGACGAAAGTGCATGAATACCGGCCCGATTGCACGCGTCGGCGCCTATGGCCGGGTTTGGGACCGGGCAAGGGCACCCAGCGTCGCGACGCCCCTTTCGATGCGCGCGGTCCACGGATGGGCGCAGCTCAGCCGGAGGCAGTTGCGGTAGCGGTCGCTGGCGGAGAACACGTCGCCCGGCGCGAAGCAAATGCCCTTCTCCAGCGCCTGGGCCAACAGCACGCGGCTGTCGAGCGGCCGCGGCAGCTCCAGCCACACGACGAAGCCGCCGGCCGGACGAGTCACCTTGGTGCCTTCCGGGAAGGCTTTCTCGATGGCGCGCGTCATCTGCGCGATGTTCTGCTGAAACGCGCGCCGGATGCGGCGCAAGTGGGCGTCGTATCCGCCGGAGGCCAGGAAGTCGGCGAGTGCCGCCTGCGGCAGGGCCGGGCCGCAGAGGGTCAGCGCATGCTTGCGCTCCAGCACCTGTTGCATGTGCCGGCCGGTGGCGATCCAACCGATGCGGTAGCCCGGCGCCACGGTCTTGGAGAACGAGCTGCAGTAAATGGTGCTGCCGCGCCGGTCGAGGGCCATGAAGGGGGTCGGGCGCTCCTTGCCGAAGTAGATGTCGCCGTAGGTGTCGTCCTCGATCAGCGGCACCTCGTGGCGGGCCAGCACCTCGAGCACGGCGTGCTTCTTTTCATCCGGCATGGTGCAGCCAAGCGGGTTGTTGAAGCTCGACGCGAACAGGCAGGCCGTGATGCGCCTCATCTTCAGGGCCTGCGCCAGCGCCGCCAGGTCGATGCCCGTCGCAGCCTCTGTCGGCAGTTCGAAAACCTTGAGGTTCAGGGCCTCGATGGTGTGCAATACGCCGAAATAGGTCGGTGACTCGATGGCGATCGTGTCACCGGGCTTCGTCACCGATGTGAGCGCCAAGCTCAGCGCCTCGGTGCAGCCGCAGGTGATAGCGATGTCCTGCGGCGAAACTGCCTGGCCCCACTGCGTCGCCCGGCGGGCGATCTCCCGACGCAGGCCGGCATCGCCCCTGGGCTCGGTGTAGGTGTTGCACCGCAAACCCTTGACGCGCGCCGCCCGCGCCAGCAAGCGATCGAGCCGACCTGCCGCCAGCAATTCGGCGCTCGGAATGGCGCATCCCAGGGGAACGAGTGCGGGGTCGCCCGCGTACTCCATGAGCTTGAGGAGGAGGCCCGAGATCGCAACCGTGGTGGGCTCGGCCGGAGGCTGCGAGATGGCCGGCGTCCGGAGCGCGCTCGTACGGCCCCTGGCCACGTAGTAGCCAGACTGCGGGCGCGCCTCCAGTACGCCGCGGTCCTCCAATAGACGATAGGCCTGCAGCGCAGTGGAGAGGCTGATCCGCCGTTGCCGGCAAACCGCACGCAGCGACGGTGCTCGCGCTCCCACCACCAGCGTGCCGTTGTCCACCAGCGTCGTGATGAACTGGGCCACGTCCTCGTAGCGGTAGTTGGGCCCTGCGCGCATGCCCCTTCTCCTCCGC
This sequence comes from Hyphomicrobiaceae bacterium, assembly GCA_017353825.1. Lineage (GTDB taxonomy): Bacteria > Pseudomonadota > Alphaproteobacteria > Rhizobiales > Hyphomicrobiaceae > AWTP1-13. Next base: position 14,056 of record JAFMSC010000008.1, read on the forward strand.
ACCTGGCATGACGGGTTTGCAGTCCGCACCTTAACTGTTATGGTTACAATTGCAAATATCTGTAACTGTTACGCAACGGTCACCTGCCTTAAAAGTGGGTCGCCGACCTCATCCAGGGGCGGCTCGGCGCACGAGGCAGCGCATGGCGTTTACATCGCATCATCGTGCTGGACCCCCTGCGGCACCTCCCGGCATCGCAAATGAGCCGGGGCGCAAGAGCATCGGCCGGGGATGGCGGCGGTTGCGTCCCGGCCTCGTTCGGATTGTCCGCCGCGGCACGAGCCTGATCCTGCTGCTGGGGCTTGCGCTCCGAGTGCGGCGCGAGCGGCGCGCGCTGCTGGCCATGAACGACCGCATGCTCAAGGATATCGGCCTCGATCGCGGCGCGCTCTGCGCGGAGTCGCGCCGCTCGTTCTGGGACATCCCTTCTGACCGGCAGCGTCTGTGAGCGCGGGCAGCCCCCGGCGAAGGATCGCGGCTCGCTCAGAGAGGCGCTGGCAAACGGGGGCCGACACGCTTACTGTTTCGGGAAACACGAAGCGGGAGGCCCCCATGTCGCGAGCGCCGCGCGCAATACTGGCCGCAATACTGGCCGCCGCCTGTTCGCTCGCGGCGAGCGGAGCTGCGGCAGGCGAGGAGCTGCGGCTGACGCCGGACCGGCCGCTTGCTTTCATCGACGCGGATGGGCGCGCCGTGCTGAGCAGCGACTTTGCGGGCAAATGGCTGCTCGTCTACTTCGGCTACACGCACTGCGCCGACCTGTGCCCCACCGGGCTCACCGCCATGGTCACGGCGCTCGATGAGATCGGACCGGCTGCGAGTCACGTCCAGCCGCTCTTCGTCACCGTCGACCCCGAGCGCGACAAGGGCCCGCTGCTGCGCACCTTCACGCGGTCGTTCGATGATCGGCTGGTCGGCCTCGGCGGCAGCGTGGAGCAGATCCGCGCAGCGGCAGCGGCGCTCGGCGTGAACTTCGAGAAGGTCGTGCAGGAAGGCGGCGGCTACTCCATCGATCACAGCTCCACCTACGCGCTGGTCGATCCAGCACGTTCGCGCGCCCTCGTGCTGCGCCTTGCCGAGCCCCATATGATCGCCGCCAGGCTGATTGAGGAGCTGATCAAGGCGGGCGTGCCCTTGGGCGATGTCAACAATGTCGGGGCGTACCGTTGATGGGGGGTCAGACCCTGGGCGTCTGACCCCAACTCTCAGTGCGGGAGATTGGCGATCTTGCGCGCGTCGCCGGTCAACTCGAGGATGTGCAGGCCGGTGTTGGCGCGATCTACCGCGTAAATATAGCCACGGTCGTCGACCTCGACGTTGTTGGTCTGGATCGCGGTCTTACAGCGCTCCGCGCCGTTGTCGAGCCTGATGCAGCGCTTGTCCGTATTCTTGGTAATCGCCGGAACATAGTAGGCGACCTCCGTGGGGTGATACGGGTCTCGGATGTCCACGGCCCGCACCCCGGCATTGAAGTGCGAGAAGAACATCAGTCGACCATAGTAGACGTCGGTCATACTCTCGTTGGAGGCATGCGTGCCGAAACGGCCGCCACGGTTGCAGAAGTCGCCCGACGCCTCGGGCACGCCCCAGGTGGCCACCGAGGCGGGATGCTGCTCAACCGTCACGTCCACGAACCACACGAACTGACGTGGCTCCTGGCACTCGTTCTTGATCTGCTCGTTGGTGACCACCACGAAGTTGCGCACCTTGCCCACCTTGTCCTTGGCGAATTCGGCAATGGGCATCCCAAGCACCGGGAAGGTGGTGTGGGCGCCCGTGAGCGGGGACATGTCGAGCCGGCCCACTTGTGGGTAGAGCAGGTTGGCCTCGGTGGGCTCCTTGGGGCCGGCGAGGAGCTTCCCGCGGTCGACGATCTGCAAGATGCCACCCTCGTTGGTCCCGTAGGCGAAATAGACGCGGTTGCCCTTGGGCCCGGTAGAAATGGGCCCATGCAGACGCGTGGGCGCGCGCCCCGCGCCGCCGGGCTCCTGGCCGGGCAGCCCGAAGTCGCGGATCTTGACAGGCTTGGCCGGGTCGGAGAGGTCGTACACCTCGGTCATGCGGTCAACGCGCCAGCCCGGCACGCCCGACACCAGGTAGGCGATGCCCGTGTCGCACTCCCACCAATTCTTGTGCGTGCCCTTGAGGCCGTCGAGCCGGGTGACGAGCACCGGCTTGGCGGGATCGGCGGTGTTCCAGATCTCGTGCGCGGTGTTGCCGAACGTGCGCAGCATGTAGACGGCACTGGGGTCGCCCTTGGGCAGTGCCTTGCCGTCGCACACGCGCACCATCTGCGCCCCACCCGCCTCGGCCAGGCCTTCCTCGCCGGGAATGTGGGTCAGGTACTTTGGGTTGTGCGGGTCGGTCACATCGAGGATCGAGGTGCCGTTGAATTCCAGCGCCCCGGTCAGCGGGTTGAGGGGCTTCGGCACCTCCTCGGTACCGCCGTGATGGCCGATGTAGGCGATCCAGCGGCCCCCTTGCTGGTGGATCGTGGGCTGATAAGCGCTGCGTGCCTGCAGGGCCTCGAACCCGACCAGAACCATGTCCTTGGCTTCGGGAGCCGTTTGCCCCGACGCAGGCAGGGCGCCGGCGGCAGCCAGGGCGAGACTTGACGCGGCGAAAGCGAGACATCGCAATGTCGATTGCGTCGACGCTGAAAGCGCTTTAACCATTGAAGCGGTCCTCCCGGAGCTGTTGGTCTTGACGGGCCCGCACGCGGAGGGATCATCGGGTGCTTCGCATCGCCGCGGCAAGCCTTAAAATCCAGGGCTCTGACGAGCACGAAATGCAAGCTGCGGGCCCTGGTCTGGCGCTCAAGCCGCGGCCTTCCGCGGGTTGGGGCGAGCGAAGCGAGACCCAACGTATGCAAGGTTCCGGCGCCGGTGTTGGCCTCACCGGCGTTCGCCAGGCTCGACCCAAACTCAATTTCCATTCTGAGCGGAGCGACCCACCCTCGATATGATGTACGCGGGGGTTGCCCGGGTAGCGGATCGAGCCTCACAAGGGTGAGGCGTGAGACACCATAGACTTTGATCGGGAGCGAACCCTCGAAAAAACCCGGTTGCGATCGCCGAGGGGGACGCAGCGGAGAGGTTGGCGATTGGGGGGCCAAATGGACACCATAGAGGCGACGCTTGATGGCCGTAGGTCATGCCTTGCGATAGAGCATACGCGCGCGGATGGTGCCGGGGAGCGCGCGGATCTCCTTGACAATCGCCTCGGCTTCGGCGACGGGGCCGTCGGCGTCGAGCACCGCGTAGCCTAGGTCGCCCGAGGTCTCGTAGTGCTGGGCCGCGATGTTGACCTTGACCCGGGCAAACACGTCGTTGAGGCGGGTAAGTTCGCCCGGCAGGTTGCGCTGCACCTGGATGAAGCGCGTGCCGACCGGGCGCGGCGACAGCTGAACCTGCGGGAAGTTCACGGCGCCGGTGGTGGAGCCCACGTCGGAATACTCGATGAGCTTGCGCGCCACCTCGGAGCCGATGCGCTCCTGCGCCTCCTGGGTCGAGCCGCCCACGTGTGGGGTGAGGATCACATTGTCTAGGCTCTGCAGCGGGCTAACGAAGCGCTCGGCATTGCACGACGGTTCGACGGGGAACACGTCGATGGCCGCGCCGGCGAGGCGCTTCGAGCGCAGTGCCGCAGCCAGAGCATCGAGATCGACCACCGTGCCGCGCGAGTTGTTGATGAACATCGCGCCCGCTTTCATTCGGGCAATCTCGCGCTCCCCGATCATCCCCTGCGTAGCCGGCGTTTCTGGGACGTGCAGGCTGACCACGTCCACTTTGGCCAGCAGGTCGTCGAGGGTATTGGTAGGCTCGACATTACCGTGGCGCAGCTTCTCGGTGTGATCGTAGTAGAAGACGCGCATGCCCATGGCCTCGGCCAGCACTGCGAGCTGGGTGCCGATGTTGCCGTAGCCGACGATGCCGAGCGTCTTGCCGCGCACCTCGTTGGCGCCTGCTGCGCTCTTGTCCCAGCGGCCGGCGTGGGCCGCCGTCGACTTGGGGAGGATGCGCCGCATCAGCATGACGATCTCGGCCATGGTCAGCTCGGCCACCGAGCGCGTGTTGGAGAACGGCGCGTTGAATACGGGGATGCCCATGGCGCGGCAGGCCGCCAGATCGACCTGGTTGGTGCCCACCGAGAAGCAGCCGACGGCCACAAGCGACCTCACGCCCGCGATCGCGCCGGCGCTGAGCTGGGTGCGCGAACGGATGCCGAGCACACGTACGCCGCCAACCAGGGTCTGGCGAAGTGCCGCGCCGTCGAGGGCGGTGGTGCGCCGGTCGATCTGCGTATAGCCGGCGCCCTTGAAGAGATCGACGGCCGTGTCGGAGATGCCTTCGAGCAGAAGGACCTTGATCTTGTCCTTGGGCATCGAATAGGGGAACGGCAGTTTCAGGGTGTCGTCAGCGCGCATTCGCGGGCTCCTCGCGCTTGAACGCACCATCCGGGTGGACCGCCTCTATAAAGGCCCGGCCCGATGGCCACAACCCTGGTCACCCGCGGCTACGCGGCGCGGCAGGCTCAAAGTCGAAACCCGTCATCGCGACGGGCTGTTGGGAAACGAGAAGGGTGAGGCGCCAGCGGATGGACGACGCCAGTGCGCAATCGCGGGGCGCGCGGCCTGCCTGGTGGCCGCTCCACAGACCGACCGGACTTGAGGGCCGTCGCGTCGTCGTTTCATTGGAGCTCCGTGTCTGAGCTGACTAAGGTCCACGGGGCGACCAATCCCTAGCTACTTCCCGGCGCAAGGAAGTTGGTAGGCCAAGCCCGCATTCCCACTGTGCGCAAGGTTTGTGCCAATGAGCTTGCCCAGCCTTAGAACTGCCTGCACCGCCGGCGTGGTGAGACGGGATTTCGAGACGTGAAATCAGCGGCGCGTTTTGGCCTCACACCGTCGGATCTGACAGCTGCCGCTCGAGGCCGGCCATCTTCTCCAACGCGGCGCACACGGCCGCACTGTCCTCGGCTCCGTGGCCCATGGCGAGGGTGGCGGCGTGCAGCGCGGCAGCGAGGCCGAACAGCGGGGTGGGGCAGCCTAAGTCGGAGGCGAACTCGCCGATCACAGTGAGGTCCTTCTTCCAGGTGGTGGAGCGCATGGTGGCGGGGAGGTAGCTGTTGGCGGCCATCATCGGCGCGCGCAGCTCAAACACGCGCGAAGTACCGGCGCCGGAGCCCACCACCTCTACAGTCTGGTGCGGGTCGAGCCCCGCCTTCATGGCGAGCACCATGGCCTCGGCCGCGGCCACATTATGGATCGCCACCAGGTGGTTGGCGACGAACTTCATCTTGCTGCCGTTGCCGTAGCGGCCGAGGTTGAACACCTTGCGGGCGAAGCCAAGGAAGGCCGGCTCCAGCCGTTTGATGGCGGCGCCGTCGCCGCTGGCGTAGACCACAAGGTCCTTCACGGCGGCCTGAGCGCCGGTGCCGGACATGGGGCAGTCGAGCGCGGTGTGGCCGGCTTTCTCCAGGACCTCCTTGAGCGCCATCTTGTCGCGCAGCGCGAGCGTACTCGCCTCGACCACCGTAAGGCCCTTGGCCCCGGCGCGGGCGATCACTTCGGCGGTGTCGAGCACAGCACCGGGCGTCGGAAGGCTGGTGATGATGTCCGCCGCGCTCTCCGCCACGGCCTCGGCGCTGTCCGCAATCTCCACGCCGGCAGCCTTGACCTCGGCGTTGCGCGCCGGCTCGGTGTCGTAGCCGATCACGCTCCAGCCGCTGCCGACGAGGTTGCGCGCGAACGCCCCGCCCATGAGGCCGAGGCCGATGATGCCGATGCGCTTGTTGGTGCTGGCCATGCTGCTGCCCTCGTCGTGTCCATGGACCCCAGTTGCTCGCCGCGGGTGTCGCCGCCCCGCCGTGGCGAAGCGTTGGGCCTTGCGGCCAACCCACGGCGCGCCTCGAGTCTTGCCAGAGAGGAGCGCCGGCGACCAGGCGATCGGCGCAAAAGTGGGCCGCCGCCCCCAGAGGAATGGCGGCTGCGCTTATCCGATTGCGAACGCGAGGCGGTTAGGGCGCCCTGATCCGCCCTACGCCGCCTTCTCCATCTCATCGGTCCATTTGCCGAGGCTTGCCGCGCCGTTCATGCGCGCGCGGTGGGCGAAGGCACGCTGGCCGGCGGCGACGTTTTCAGGTCTACCGCCCCAGGCCTTCAGCGCAGCAGCCTGCAGCGCTCGGCCGTACGAGAACGAGAGCCTCCAGGGCAGCGGGCCGAGCTGGTTCATCAGCGACAGGTGTGCCGTTGCGTCTTCGTCGGACTGGCCGCCGGAGAGGAAGGCAATGCCGGGAACGGCCGGCGGCACGCAGCGCTTCAGCACCCTCACGGTGCGCTCGGCCACCTCTTCGCGCGAGGCCCGCTTCGGGCACTTCATGCCGGAGATGACCATGTTGGGCTTCAGGATCGTCTTCTCCAACGGCACCCGCGCATAATAGAGTTGCTGGTAGACCTCCCTCAGCACCCACTCCGTCACCCCCTCACAGGCATCGATGTCGTGGCCGCCGTCCATCAGCACTTCCGGTTCCACGATCGGCACAAGCCCGCCTTCGACGCAAAGCGCAGCGTAGCGCGCCAGGGCGTGGGCGTTGGCGTTGATCGACGACCAGCTCGGGACTTTGAGGCCGATGTCGTAGACCGCGCGCCATTTGGCGAACTTGGCGCCGAGCGCCACGTAGTCCTTGATGCGCTCGGCCAGCCCGTCGAGGCCCTCGGTAATGGTATCGCCGGGGCAAAACGGCAGAGGCTTGGTGCCCTTGTCCACCTTGATGCCTGGCAGCGCGCCAGTCGACGCGATCAGCTCGGGCATGGGCCTACCGTCCTTGGCCTTCTGCCGAATGGTCTCGTCATAGAGGATAACGCCCGAGATCGAGCTCCGCATCGCGTCGATGGCGCTGAACAGCATCTCGCGATAATCGCGCCTGTTCACCTCCGTGCTGTCGATCTTGATGCTGTCGAACCGCTTCTTGATGGTGCCGGAGCTTTCGTCGGCCGCCAGGATGCCCTTCCCCGGCGCCACCATCGCCTCGGCCACCTGTTCCAGCGACATTGGTTTCGTCATCATTATTCACACCTCCCGCAACCTGCCTGCTGTTGTGGCGTGCAGCCCCTGGCATAGCGCGGATGCCCCCGATATGCCAGATGGCACGCCGCCGAAGGCGCCAGTCGCTTAACACGGGCGACCGCCACAAGGGGTCAGCCCGGGCCCGCTCGCCGCTGCGCGTCCCATGGTGAACCGACCCCGGCAACCTGCGGTTCCCGTCCCGCCGCGGCGCCCATCATCCCGAAGGGCGCGAGCATGCGAGCTTGCGGTGGCGCCCGGGAGGGCCGATAGTGCCGCTTATGCTCCGTTCAAGGTATCATCGAGCATCGCACCACAAGCGCGAAGCGCGTAGGAGGGCGTGACGGGACGGATGTGCGGAAATCCCCCGGCCTGCTTCGGGCCGGCCCTCAGCTTGGCAGGGGCGAGCACCGCCCCGGCGGCCGAGCTGCAGATTATCGCCGGCGCCGGCATGGCGGCCCCATTGAAGGAAATCGGCTCGGCCTTCGCGGCCGCGACGGGCCACACGGTGGTGTTCCGCTTCGGCACCACGCCCCAGTTGATCGCCATGGCTACCGGTAGCCCGTTCGACCTTGGCGTGGTGCCGCGCGAGGTGCTGAAGGACGCGGCGGCACGGGCGCAATTCGCCCCACCGACCACGCCCGACGTTGCCCGAGTGGGCATCGGGATGGCGGTGCGCCGCGGGGTGCCCAAGCCCGACATCGGCACGCCCGAAGCCTTGAAGCGGGCGCTGTTGGCGGCCAACCGGGTCGCCTCGATCCCGGCCAGCGCCACCGGCGTCGCGCTAGCCGCCATCTACGCGCAGCTCGGCATAACCGAGGAGATGAAGGCGAGGACGAAGGCTCAGCCGGGACCGGTGCAGATCGCGGACGCGGTCGTGAACGGCGAGGCCGAGCTGGCGGTGTTCCTGCTCAATGTGATCAACGATCCGCGCCTGGATATCGTTGGGCCGTTTCCCCCGGCAGTGCAGCGCGAGGTGGTCTATACGACCGGTCTCGCGGCGAGCCCCAAGCAGCCGGAGGCAGCCAAGGCGTTCATCACCTACCTGATGTCTCCCGCTGCGGCAGAGAAAATCAAGGCTGGGGGTCTCAACCCTGGCTGAGAGCAAGGTGGGGCTCGCCGGAGCCCTTTCCGCAAGAGGAGGCATGCATGCCCGCCGCTGATGAGCTTCAGAAGATCTTCGAGCCGCTCTTTCCCGGCCTGATGGGGGTGGAGATCAAGCAGATGACGCCGGAGAAAGTGGTGGCCTCGATGCTGGTGCGCGCCGACCTCTGTACGACCGGCGGCGTCTGTCACGGCGGCGCGTTGATGGCGTTCGCCGACACCGTTGGCGCGGTGGGCACCGTAGCCAACCTGGCGCCAGACGGCGCGCGCACCACCACGATCGAGTCAAAGACCAACTTTATGGGGGCCGCGCCGGTCAACACGCGCATCACCGCCGAGTCGGTGCCGCTGCATCGGGGCCGCACGACCCAGGTGTGGCAGACCACCATCCGGGCCGAGGAGGGCAAGCTCGTCGCCGTAGTCACCCAGACGCAGATGGTGCTGCCCGCACGCGTCAGACCTTCTGGGTCTACGCCTTGAACGGCCGTTGAGCTGCCAGCTTAGGGCTAATACCGCCGAGCGTAATCGCAGACTCGTGTTGCGGTCGAGGGATTCCCAGGAGTCTCGTCTCATGATTTCGCTGATCGCAAAGTGATTGAACTGAACCGCTACGGCGGGGGGCCCTTGCGGTGCAGGGAGGTGCCCTGTCTGCGAAGGTGATGGGTGCTGAAGACCACACTTTCCGACAGGAGCACCCGATGAG
>JAFMSC010000008.1:22936-25098 GCA_017353825.1 Hyphomicrobiaceae bacterium
GGTCGAGGGATTCCCAGGAGTCTCGTCTCATGATTTCGCTGATCGCAAAGTGATTCGCGAGGCGGGGGTCTGCGATGAAGGAGCTGAAGATACGGAGGGACCGCTCACCGGCGGTTCTGCGCAAGCTCGCCAAGGCGGAGCCGGATGCGCGTATTGCGCGGCGCCTGCTGGCGATTGCCAATGCGCTCGGCGGCATGAGCCGAGCAGAGGCAGCCGCCAGCGCGGGGATGGACCGCCAGACGCTGCGAGACTGGGTGATCCGCTACAACGCGCACGGCGTGGCCGGGCTGTGCGATCAATGGAGTGGCGGGCGCCCACCGCGGCTCACCGCCGAGGAGCAGGAGGAGCTGCTCGATGTGGTGCTGGCCGGTGCCGATCCTGAAAAGGACGGCTTCTCGGCTTACACACGCGACGACTTGGTGGCAGTGGCCAAGAAGAGGTTCGGCAAGGTGATGCATCCAACATCGATGGGGCGCCTGTTGAGACGGCTCGGCCTGTCGCGACAGAAGGCTCGACCGAGCCACCCGTTGAAGGACCCGGCCGCCGCGGCGGCCTTTTAAAAGAGCCCCGGGAACGCTAAAAAGAACTCAGCGCACGCATAAAGATAAGAGAATTCGCCTCTATTTCCAGGACGAGGCGCGCATCGGGCAGAAGGGGCGCGTCTGCCATATCTGGTGGAAGAGAGGCGAACGGCCGCCGGGTCTCCTCGATCAGCGTTATATTTCGGCCTACATCTACGCCGCCGTCGAGCCCGGCACCGACAACACGTTCTCGCTGATCCTGCCGGATGCCTATCGCGTGGGAATGCAGGCGTTCCTCAACGCCTTCGCCGAAACCATCGCGGACGACGAGCACGTCGTGCTGGTTCTCGACGGCGCGGGCTGGCACGGCAGCAAGACGCTGCGCGTGCCATCGAATATCTCACTTGTGCGGCTGCCGCCCTATTCTCCCGAGCTCAATCCGGTCGAACGCGTCTGGCTCTACCTCAAGCAGCGTTCTTGTCGCTGCGCCTGCTCAACGACTATCAGGCGATCGTCGCAGCCACATCGAAAGCCTGGAAGCGGCTGTGCAGACAGACCGGACGCATCGCGTCGCTCACGGCATACCCTTGGATCATGAAGGTCAAACCTTAGGCTCGACGGTATAAGTCGTCAGGCCCAGAGAGCCTTACATCTTACGCCGCTGCGCCGCGGGCGGCGGCGTCCACCTGGGCGGCGAGCTCGTCGTCGATGCCGAGCGCCTCGGCGAGCTCGGCGAGGAAGGCGTGCTCCGCGTTGGTGTCGGGATCGACCGCGATACGCGCCGCCGTGTAAACCTGCACAGCCTCCTCGGGCGAAGCGACGCCCTTGGCCAAATCCTCGACAGTTGCCGGGTTGGAAATCTCGGCGGCGAGGAACTGCCGCGCCGAATCCTCGATGCCCGCCTGCTTGAGCCCGCCGAGAATCTTCTGCTGCTCCGCCGCATCGATGCGACCGTCGGCGGCGGCCGCCGCGATCATAGCGCGGATGTAGCGCCGGGCCGCGTCGTGGCTGATGGCGCCCGGTTCGAAGCCGGAGCCCTCCGGGGCGGGGATCAGCCCCTGCCTCTCGCCGGGCTTGCTGGAGGACAGCACCGGCCGGCCCTGCTGGTAGTTCTGGTAGGCCTTGTAGGCAAGGCCGCCGATCAAGGCCAGGCTGCCGAGCCTAAGGGCAGTGGCGGCGAGCGATCGGCCGGCCCCGGTGCCGAGCACCAGGGCGCCTAGACCGCCCAGCGCTGCGCCGGCAGCGAGCTGATTGTCGGCGATGAGCTGCCTGAGCCTCGCCACGACCTCTTCAGGGGTCTGTCCGGTTACCTGTCCCAGAGCCTCGCGGGCGCGCCCGGAGAGGCCCGTGGCGTCGTCGATGCGGGCCGCGCCCTCGCGGGCGCCGGCCGTGGCCTGGCCCAGCACCTCTCGCAAACTCTCGCCCAATCCTCGCCCGGTTCCGTCCTCCCCCGCCAGCCGACTGACGGGAACGCTTCCACCCCCGCCGCCCTGGCCGGCGCTGCCCCCAAGAATCTGTCGCAGCAGGTCCTGCAGTTCCTCGCTGACTTCCGGCGTGATGGCGGGCCCCTGCTGCTGTCCGCCAGGCGCGGGCCTTGCGCCTGCAGGCGCCTGCTGCGGCGCGCCGCCCGCCAGGGCGCCG
>JAFMSC010000098.1 GCA_017353825.1 Hyphomicrobiaceae bacterium
CTGTGGCGGCTGAGCCACGGGATTAGGCTCGGCCTCCGCCTCCGCAACGCGCGCGGCGGGCGCCGTCTCGGCCGGTGCGGCCTGCTGAGTGGGGCCGGGTTCTCCCTTCGGGCTCACATCCCGCGTGGCGCGGGCGACAAGCTCGCCGGCAGTCATGCCTCGCATGAATGGGTTGGCAACAATCACGCTGCCGTCCAGGATGCGCCTGACGGGCTTGCTGGGCGCCGCCTGCAGCACCTTGGCCGCAGCCGACGGCCCCAGCAGGAACGCGAGCCGCAGGTTGCCGAAGGTGGGCTTCAGCCCCTTGTCGGAGAGGAAGTCCATGTTGTCGCGCGAGAACGCCTCCGCGGCGCGGCGGGCAAAGCCGCGGTCGGTGCGCAGCGCCAGGATGTCGCGCTCGCTGAGCTTCGACACGTCCTCCGGGAAGTGCCGCCGCATCACCTGGAGGAAGGTGGACTTGATAAACTGGAACGGCCCCAGCGCCGTCGAGCGGGGATTTGCCGCACTGTCGCGACCAGCCGATTCGGCATGCATCAGGCGATCGAGAAACGACTGGAGGGCCACGTCGGGCGCGCCGACCGCGAACTGGACCCCCGAGGAGATGTCTTGAGATGCCGCCGCTGTGGTCTCAGTGCTATGGGCTGCCTGCGAGAGCACGCAGGCGGCTACCCCGGCCGCGACGAGGCCGGGCACGCGAAAGGCAACGCTACGCAAGGTTGGATTCCTCCAAAGTTGCTTGGCGGTTTTGGGATTGCTCCCCCGCGCGCGGCAAGCCCCGTACCCCCGCCCGCGCTATACAGTCATGTACCTGCAATCAGGTCAGCACCTGAGTCAACCAAGGGAGACCCCTTAGCGCGCAACATCGTTAACGCTTAAGCGCTTGTAATTATTGCGGCATTTGCGTGGCGGCGGCTTGCCTGGCGTTCACGGCTGGCGGATGCGCGCCATGGCCACGGCAACCTCGGACAGCTCCTGGTCCAAGTTCACATTCACGCACTTTTTTTCACGCATGGTGCGCTGGATGGCGTAAGCGTGCGCGCGCTCGCGGTCGTACTCCGCAACGGTCTTGAGGCCTTTGGAGGATGAGTCGAACCAGCGGCCGAACAGAAGCGAGGCGGTGGGCGGCGGCGTCGCCTGCTCCGCCACGGCCTTCTTGGGCAACTCCTTGATCAGCTGGATGCGACCCCAGATGTCCTTGTAGAGCTGGTCGCAGGTCGCCTGCTCTTCTTGGCGCTCCAACAGGTAGGTGCCGTCCGACTGCAGGCCGGCCGAACCCATGCACCCCCCGAGCTGGTGCACGGCCGCCAACAGCACTCCGCACAGGATCACGCGCACAGACTTGACGGCCGTTTGTCGCCCGAGGGTAATGGGCGCTATGGGAGCGCCTAAGTGTGGCGCGCCCATGTCCGCAGGAATGCCTGCCGGACTTAGAGTTTCCGCACCGCAGTTCGCTCGCCAACTTGGGGCCGAGACCACGGCGCACCCTCGGGAAGGCTCAGTCATCGTCCCTTCATCGGCCACACGTCACCCCACATGTCGTTTGCTCTAATCGACGGGCGTCGCATCGAATATGCCGCGATTCCCGGTGACGCCGGCTCGGCCCCGACCCTCGTATTCCTACATGAGGGCCTCGGATCGGTTGCGTTATGGCGCGATTTTCCCCGCAAGGTTGCGCGCCGCCTGAATGCTCCGGCACTTGTCTACTCACGTTTTGGTTACGGTGCCTCCGACGGTCTCACGGGTAAGCGCGTGCCCCGCTTCATGCATGACGAAGCGCTGGACATTCTGCCGTCGCTGCTTGACCGGCTCTCGATCGAGAGCCCGGTGCTCATCGGCCACTCCGACGGCGCTTCAATCGCGCTCATCTACGCCGCCGCCGCGGGGCGCCCCGTGCCTGGCCTCGTGTGCCTGGCGCCCCACGTGTTCGTCGAGACGGTTTGCGTGGAGACAATTGCCAAGGTCCGCAAGAGCTACTTTGAGACCGACCTCAAGCAGCGGCTTGCCAAGTACCACACAAACGTTGACGACGCGTTCCTCGGCTGGGCCGACGCCTGGCTCAATCCCGAGTTCCTATCCTGGTCGATTGAGGACCTCCTGGGTCGGATCGACCAACCGCTGTTGCTGATCCAGGGACGCAACGACGAGTACGGCACGCTGGCGCAGCTCGACCGCATCGAGGCGCGCGTCGAGGGCCCCACGCGCCGGCTCGTCCTCTCCAGTTGCGGGCATTCCCCCCACCGGGACCACGAGGCCGCCGTGCTCGACGCCATTGTGGCCTTCGTTGAGGAGCTGCGCTGAGCGCCAGCCACTTTCGAAGCTCCCGTTCGCTGCTGGAAAGCATAACCCATTGGCACCCTCCGCCTATGGTGGATTAGAGCCCTTCGGGTCTGCGCCGTCTTCCGGGTGGGGCAATCTGGGCGAGTTCGCGTAGGCGCCAACGCACACCCCTAAGAGCCTGAATCACAAGTTTGCATGATAGGTCAAGGCCGGTCGCGGGTCAGCCGCCTGAGCATCAGTGAGATCATTGCAAGCTTGACGTAACGGACGGCGGTCATGGCCAGGGCTTCGTAGTGTGCCATCAGGCGGCGGTTGCGGCGCAGCCAGGAGAATGTGCGCTCGATGACCCAGCGTCGGCGAATGATCTTGAAGCCGCCGTCCTTGTCCGTGCGTTTGACGATCTCGATCTCGAGGGACTGCCCAGCAAGCTGACCCGCCAGCTTCGGCCCTGCGTAGCCGCCGTCGGCGAAGATCTTGCGCAGGCGCGGGAACGTGCGCAAGGCCTGCTTAATCAAGTCGGCAGCGCAGTCTCGGTCCTGCGTGTTGGCCGCGATCACCTCGATTGCGAGCAGATGGCCTTCGGTGTCGACGATGGCGTTGCTTGATGCCCTTGGTCTTCTTGCCCGCATCATAGCCGACCGCGTCGATCGAGGCCCCCCTTTTTCGGTCGCTTTCGCAACCTGGGTATCGATGATGCCGGCTGTCGGATCGGCCTCCCGGCCGCAGCCCTCGCGGCACTGCTCAAGGAGCGCCTGATGGATCCGATCGAGCACGCCGTAGCGACACCATTCCCAAAAGTAGCGGTAAACCGTGGTGTGCGGAGGAAAGTCCTTCGGCAGCTGCCGCCACTGGCAGCCGGTCCGATTGACATAGCGAACGCGTTGAAGACCTCGCGCATGTCGGTCGCGCGGCGGCGTCCGCCCGTGCGCGCTGGAGGGAGCATCGGCTCGATGATCGCCCACTCCTCGTCGTTGATATCGCTCGGATAGCGACCGCTGCTCGGCTTCAGCGTCTCGCGATCATCGTCGGTCCACATGGCAGCCCCTCCCGATTCGGCTGCCACAGACAGAATCACAGGCGATTTTTGCAGATTCAAGAACTTTCGATACCAACTCTAAGGAGTGCGTCGGGCGTGTGCCAGTCGGCCTTGAAGAGGAGCTTTGCGGGTCGGGCTGCAGGCGTGCTCTCCGAATTTGGCCATGAAGGCGACGAGACCCTCCGGGTTGGCAAATAGGTTCATCAGCGTGCCATAGTTGCCCTGCAATTCCTTGCCGCCACCCAGTCAAGGTCCGGTCTCGCCCTGCAACTCGGATGAGTAATTACCGCCCCGATATCGATGGACTGCGCGCCATTTGCATCGGGATCGTGGTTATGTTCCACGCGGGCTTCCGGGATTGGGTGGCCGGATTTGTCGGCGTCGACATCTTCTTCGTCATATCGGGTTTCCTGATCACCTCCCTGATTCGCGAACAAATAGCCCTCGGGAGCTTCAGCTTTCTTTCGTTCTACGAGCGGCGCGTGCGCCGGTTGCTGGCCGCGTCCATTCCCGTTGCCCTCTTCACCACGCTCTTCACTCTGGCGTTCTACACGAGCAAAGACGTTGTCACCTTCTGCAAGAGTCTCATCGCCTTTGTCGGGTACAGCTCGAACTGGTTCTTCCTCAGCCAAACCGGCTACTTTGCAACGGCGCCCGAGACGAGCCCGCTGCTACACACTTGGTCGCTCGGGGTCGAAGAGCAATTCTACCTCGTCTTCCCAGCGCTTCTCATGGTGTGTTTGCTGCGCTTTCCGCGCCGGACGATATGGGTCGATCTCCTGCTCTGGGGGGACAGCCATGCCCGCGCCCTCGTCCCAGCATTCCAGAGGTATGCCGCGAAGCGCCACCTGTCCGTAGTGCTGGCGGAACGCGATTGGTGTCCGCCGCTCGCCGGCAAAGGGCATGGAGGGCGACCGCACCGAGGGATCATCGACCGCGGCTGCCCGGTGTTCAACGGCAAGGTGCAGGGATTCATTTGGGATCACGATATTCCGTCAGTTGTCTTGGTAGCGCGGTGGTCATTCTACGCTCACGATCGCGTGGCGCCTCGCGCGTCTCAAAGACGGCGCGGGCGGACGGCTCCCCGGCGAACTGTTCGACGACGCGATCGAGCTCACGCTCCGGGCGCTCGATGGTCGCGTTGTCGTGATCGTGGAAGAGGTGCCCGAACAGAATGTCAGGTGCCCAGCGCTTTCATCCTATCGAGCAGGCTGGGTCGCTCCCTGGATGACTTGAGCGTGAATCGCACGGTGCACGAGAAGCTGCAAGCCAGCGCCAGGGCGGCCATGGAGCAGGCCAACGCGCACGACAACGTTCTGCGGATCGATCCTGGCCGTGCCCTCTGCACCAGGGACAAGTGCGTGGTCGAGGCGGACGGGAAGATTCTCTACTTGGACAAGCATCACGTAAGCGCGGATGGCAGCCTTTTCCTCTACCCGCTCATCGAAAGGGAGCTCGATGGTTTCCTCGGCAAGGGCGGGCGCTCCTTAAGCCGGAGACGGCCTGAGTAGACCGAGAGCTGCGAAGGCCCTGTCGTTCGCACCCTACGCCGCCTTGCGGGTGGCGGCGATCTTGGCGAGTTCGCGCACGAGCCAGCGTACGCCCTTAAGGCGCGCGGCGGGCGTGGGCCAGTCGGCCTTGTAGAGGAGCCTGTGGTCGGGCTGCAGGCGGACGGCGCCCTTCGCCTTGGCCATGAAGGCGACGAGGCCCTCCGGGTTGGCAAACTGGTTCTTGCGGAACGCGATCACGGCGCCCTTTGGACCCACATCCACGGCCTGCAGGCCGCTCTGCTTGGCCAGCCCCTTGATCTCGACCACGTCGAGCAGGTGCCTGACCTCCTCGGGCAGCTCGCCGAAGCGGTCCACGAGTTCCGTGCCGAAGCGGTCGATGTCGGGCCGCGTCTCCAGCTTTGACAGGCGGCGGTAGAGGCCGAGGCGCAGCTGCAGGTCGGCGACATAGGTGTCGGGGATCAGCACCGGCGTGCCAAGCGAGATCTGCGGGCTCCATTGGTCCTGGACCTCACCCATCTCGCCGCCCTTGAGGCTCACCACAGCCTCCTCCAGCATCGCCTGGTACAGCTCAAAGCCCACTTCCCGGATGTGGCCCGATTGTTCCTCGCCCAGCAGGTTACCGGCACCACGGATGTCGAGGTCGTGACTAGCCAGCGAGAACCCGGCGCCGAGGGTGTCGAGCGACTGCAGCACCTTGAGCCGCTTTTCGGCGCCCTCGGTTAGGCGCTTGCCCTCCGGGGTAGTGAAGTAGGCGTAGGCCCGCGCCTTAGAACGCCCGACGCGGCCCCTCAGCTGATAGAGCTGGGCCAGCCCGAACATGTCGGCACGATGCACGACCAGCGTATTGGCATTGGGGATGTCGAGCCCGGATTCGACGATGGCCGTGGATAGCAGCACGTCGTACTTGCCCTCGTAGAAAGCCGTCATTACGTCCTCCAGCATGGCGGGCGTCAACTGACCGTGGGTGGTGGCCACCTTCAGCTCGGGGGTCTGCTCGGTCAGAAATTCGCGCACCTCCTCCAGGTCGGCGATGCGCGGCACCACGTAGAACGTCTGCCCGCCGCGGTAGCGCTCGCGCCGCAGCGCCTCACGGATAATGACCGGATCGAACGGCGTGATGTAGGTGCGAACCGCCAGCCGGTCCACCGGTGGCGTGGCGATCACCGACATCTCGCGTACCCCGGAGAGGGCGAGCTGCAGCGTGCGCGGAATGGGCGTGGCGGTAAGGGTGAGGACGTGTACCTCCTCGCGCAGTTGCTTGAGACGCTCCTTGTGGGCGACGCCGAAGTGCTGCTCCTCGTCCACCACAATTAGCCCAAGCCGGGCGAAGCCGATGCCTTTGCCGAGCAGCGCATGCGTGCCCACCACGATGTCGATGCTGCCGTCCTTGAGGCCGGCCTTCACTGCAGCCAGCTCTTTGCCGCCGACCAGCCGCGAGGCCTGGGCGATGCGCAAGGGCAGCCCCTTGAAGCGCTGTGTGAAGGTGAACAAATGCTGGCGGGCCAGCAGCGTCGTGGGCACCACGACTGCCACCTGCAGCCCGGCCATCGCAGCGACGAATGCGGCGCGCAAGGCCACCTCGGTCTTCCCGAAGCCCACGTCGCCACATACCAGGCGGTCCATGGGCTTGCCGGAGCCCAGATCGTCCAGCACCGCCTGGATGCTCGCGGCCTGATCCTCCGTCTCCTCGTAGGCAAAGCGCGCCACGAACTCGTCGAGCTCGCCTTGGGGCGGGTGCAGCGCCGGTGCCTCGCGCAGCTGCCTGAGTGCCGCCACCTTGATCAGCTCTGAGGCAATCTCGCGGATGCGCTGCTTGAGCCGCGCCTTGCGGCTCTGCCAGGCCACCCCGCCCAGCTTGTCGAGCTGGGCCTCGGCCGCGTCGCCGGAGCCAAAGCGGGAGAGCAGCTCGATGTTCTCCACCGGCAGGTAGAGCTTATCCCCGCCCGCATAGCCGATCTCCAGGCAATCGTGGGGGGCCCCGAGCGCGGTGATGGTGGTGAGGCCGTCGAAGCGGCCGATACCGTGGTCGGCGTGCACCACGAGGTCACCGATGGAGAGGCTGGTCGCCTCGGTAATGAGATCCGCGGCCTTGCGCGCTTTGCGGCGCGGGCGGATCAGGCGGTCGCCCAGGATGTCCTGTTCCGCGATGACGGCGAGGTCGGGCGTCTCGAAACCCTGCTCAAGGCCCAGCACGGCGAAGGCCGCGCTGCTCTGCGGCAGCGCGAGCGCCTCCGCGTAGCTCTCCACCTTGCGGGTCTCGCCCAAGTCATGCTCGGCCAACAGTATCGCCAGCCGCTCGCGCGCGCCCGCGGTGAAGGCGGCGAGCATCACGCGCTTGCCCTGCCCCTGCAGGCGGCGGACGTGCGCCACGGCGGCCTCGAACACGTTGCCGCCCTCGCTCGCCCGCTCGGCGGCGAAGACACGACCCGTGCGGCCATCCATGGAGCGCACGGTGCCCCTCACGTCGGGCTTCTCGAAGGGTGTGAGGTACCGCACCAGCCGGTCGTTGAGCCGCCGGCCCCATTCGTCCTCGGTAAGGAACATCGCCTCGGGCGCCACCGGCTTGTAGGGGGCTGCGCCGAAGGTGTGCGTCTCTAGGCCCTCGGCCCGCGCCTGGTAGTGATCACGGATCAGGTCGAAGCGCTGGTTCACCGCCTCCTCGGCGAGGTGATCGAAGCTCACCGCGGCGTCCGGAAGATAGTCAAACAGCGTCTCCAGCTGCGCGTGGAACAGCGGCAGCCAATGCTCCATGCCGGGATAGCGCTGGCCGGCGCTCACGGCCTCGTAGAGCGGGTCCTCCGAGGTGACGGCGCCGAATGCCTCAACATAGCGGCGGCGAAACAGCTTCTCGGCGACCTCGCCGAAGGCCACCTCGCTGATGGGAAGGAGGCTCACACGCTGCACAATCTTGCTGGTGCGCTGCGTGTCGGGATCGAATGCCTTGATGTGCTCCAGCGTGTCGCCGAAGAAGTCGAGCCGCACCGGCGTGCTGCGACCCGGAGGGAACAGGTCGAGGATACCCCCACGCACGGCGTACTCACCAGGCTCCATCACAGCACCGGTGCGGGTGAACCCCGCGAGATTGAGGCGCCGGATCAGTTCGCCCATGTCGAGGCGCTGACCCGGTGCGATGGTCTTGATGGAGCGGCGGATGAACTCGCGGGGCGGTAGGCGCTGCAGGATGCCATTGACGGTGGCGAGGACCAGCGTCGTAGACTTGCCGCTGGCGGCGGTGAGCCGGGCGAGCGCGGCGATGCGCCGGGAGACAATCTCCCGGTTAGGGCCGATGCGGTCGTAGGGTACCGTATCCCAGGCGGGCAGCTCGACCACTCGAACGTTGGGGGCAAAGAACGCAACACCTTCGGCGACCGCTTCCAGCCGCCGGTCATCGCGGGCCACATGCAAAAGCGTGGGCAGCAGCGCCGGCGCGCCACCCTTGGCCTCCTTTGCCAGCCGCGCCAGCACCAAGGGCACCAGGCCGTCGGGCACGCCGGAGAGCGTCTCGCGGCCGCACGGGGCAGCGAATGTGGGCTGTGCTGTCTCCGCCTCGGCCATCACTCCAGTCCGTGGAAGGCGCGCAGCTGGCCGATCAACGGGGCGTGCTCGCCGGCCGGCGCGGCCTCCGGGTACATGATCATGTCGTACAGATTGGGGTCGGGCACAAGCAACAGGCGTTCGAACGCCGTCAACCCCTCGAGCGACATGGCGGCGAGCCGTGCCGCAGCGAAACGGCCGATCAGCCAGTCCATCTCCTTGTTGCCGCGATGCGTGGCGCGAAAAGCGGCGCGCCGCCGGCGGCTTTCGACGTCGTCGGTCATGACACAATCGGCGTTGATCTTGAGGCCGCACCGCTTGACGGGCCGCGTTCGCGCCGCCAACCTCGCGACCTCCGGACTGTCATATAGTCCGGCCGGTGCCGACAGGAAAGCGCCGGCCTTGCTTGACACACAGTTGGCGGCAGAGCGCCAGGCGCGACGCTCCAGCCAAATCGGGTTAGACCCCTTGTGTTCGCGGGGTGAGACCCTTCGCACCAGGCTTGGCGACGATTGCCAACGCCCGCTGGGAGGGGTCTGACCCGATCCAGACACCAACGCGCGGGGGGGCTGACCCCGATCGAAAACCCATGCGGCCGCTCCTCCTTGTCCCACTGTTTGCATCGGCGACCAGCCTCCCCGGCATCGGGCCGCGGATGGCGCTGCTGCTCAAGAAGGCCCTGCGTTTGCCGCCGGGCGTGGCAGCGCCGCGCGTCATCGATCTCCTCTGGCACACGCCCACCGGAGTGATCGACCGGCGCGCGACACCCACGGTTGCGAAGGCCGTGCCCGGCACCATCGCCACGCTCCGCGTGCGCGTGCTGCGGCACCGCCCAGCGCCGCCCGGCAATAGCCGCGCGCCCTACAAGGTGGGCTGCGAGGACGAAACCGGCCGTCTCGACCTCGTGTTCTTTCATGCTGACCCCAGATTCATCCAGCGCCAGCTGCCCGAGGGCAGCCTGCGCTACGTCAGCGGGCGCATCGACATCTTCAACGACCGCAAGCAGATGGCACACCCGGATTATATCGTGGCCCCCGAGGCGCGTGCCGAGCTGCCGATGCTGGAGCCGGTCTATCCCCTCACCGCGGGCCTTTCCGGCAAGGTCGTGCTCAAGGCCGTGCGCGGCGCCTTGGAGCGCGTGCCGCACGTGCCTGAGTGGCAGGACGCGGCATGGCTCAAGGGGCAGGGCTGGCCGGATCTTAAGAGCGCGCTCACGCACCTGCACCATCCCGCCACGCCCGAGGACGTCTCGGCGGGGTCGGCACCCTGGCGGCGGCTGGCCTACGACGAGCTGCTGGCCGGACAGTTGGCCCTGGGACTGGTGCGCCAGAGCTTCAAGCAGCAGCCAGGGCGCAGCGTGGTGGGAGACGGCCGCATCCGCGCGAAGATCGCCGATGCGCTGCCCTTCGCCCTGACCAACGCGCAGCGACAGGCCCTGAAGGAGATCGCCCTGGATATCTCCGCGCCACACCGCATGCTGCGGCTGCTGCAGGGCGACGTGGGTTCGGGCAAGACGGTGGTGGCGCTGATGGCCATGGCCATCGCCGTGGAGGGGGGCGCACAGGCCGCGCTGATGGCGCCTACGGAGGTGCTCGCGCGCCAGCATGCGGAGACCATCGCACCATTGGCCAACAGCGCCGGTCTCACCATCGGGCTCCTGACCGGGCGGGAGAAGGGCAAGCCACGCGAAACACTGCTGGAGCGGCTGAACAGCGGCGAGATCGACATGCTGATCGGCACGCACGCGCTGTTCCAGTCCGACGTGAATTTCAAGGACCTGGCTTTTGCCGTCATCGACGAGCAGCACCGCTTTGGTGTGCACCAGCGGCTGGCGCTGCAGGTGAAGGGCGGCAAGCAGGGCGCCAACCTCCTGGTCATGACGGCGACACCGATTCCCCGCACCCTGCTCATGACGCACTATGGCGATCTCGAGGTATCGCGCCTCACCGAGAAGCCCGCCGGCCGCAAGCCGGTCGTCACCAAGGCCGTGCCAGTGGATGCCATTGAGCGGCTCATCGAGCGGCTCAAGCTGCAACTCGATGAGGGTGCGCAGGTCTACTGGGTGTGCCCGCTGATCGAGAGCTCCGGCAACTCCGAGCTGGCTGCGGCAGAGGCGCGGGCCGCCCACCTTGCCCAGGTGCTGGGGGCCGGCCAAGTGGGGCTCCTGCATGGCGCCATGACGGCGGTGGCCAAGGACCAGACGATGGCGGCATTCGCTGGGGGCCTGATCAAGGTGCTGGTGGCGACCACGGTCATCGAGGTGGGCGTCAACGTGCCCGAAGCCAACATCATGGTGATTGAGCACGCCGAGCGCTTCGGCCTCGCGCAACTGCACCAGCTGCGCGGTCGGGTGGGCCGCGGCCGCCGCGAGAGCTTCTGCATGCTGCTCTACAAGGCTCCCTTGGGCCAGAACGCGCGTGAGCGCTTGGAAATGATGGAGCGCACCGAGGACGGCTTCCTCATCGCCGAGAAGGACCTGGAGCTGCGCGGCGGCGGCGAGGTGCTGGGCACCCGCCAGAGCGGCATGCCCGAGTTCCGCGTCGCCGAGGTGCCGGCCTTCGCCGAGCTGCTCGCTGCCGCCCGGGACG